>JAJZVE010000110.1 GCA_021845835.1 Pseudomonadota bacterium
GGCTTTGGTGAAGCTCAGGCGGCGCGCCGCGACCTCGAATGCCCGCAATGAATTCAGTGGCGGAACGCGACGATTCACAGAGCCTTCCTCCTCTTCCTGCGGACCTGAGCCGGCCAATTGCGTCCGTCGCCCGAAATCGGGGCGGCCAGCCACTGATCGGCCACCGGAGAACGCACAGCCGATCAACGCCCTTGCTGGCGAGGCCGGGGCGAACGTTACACGCCCGATCGCTCATCCGCCCTCGCCGGCCGTGTCGAGACGTTTGCGTTTCGGACAGGGTGAGCGGCGGAACCGCAATTCCGGCGGCTTGTCGGGACCGGGCTGAAAGCATCACGTCCGGAGCCAACCATCCGTGCGCAGCATATGCGCCCGGGACCACGCTTTGCCAGCCGCTCCGGCCAGCATTACTTCGCCGCCACCGACAGGTCGTGGCCGAGGAACAGCAGCGCCTGCCCTGCCGGCCGCGGCTGCGCCACCAGCGGCACGGGCGCAAGCGGTTCGATGCCGGCGAAACGCACGCCGGCGGCGGCGAGCGCGGCGGCGCTGACGGACCTGCGGGCAACGATCAGCACGTCGCGACCCCGGAACGTGGCCGGCGGTGCCACGAGGCCGAACTGGCGTGCATCCTGGCACAGACAGATCACGGTCGCCCCGGGGCCGAGCGCGTAACCGACCTTGCCGGCCAGCTGCCAGCCGGTCGTGCCGATGACGGTGCCCGGCCGGTCGAGCAGGCCGCGCGCGGCCAGCGCGGGGCGCAGCGCCGTCCAGTCCAGCGCCTGCGCCGCCGGATCGCCGGGCAGCGGCAGCCAGCCCCAGCGCACCTCGCTCGCCACGATCGCCAGACCGAACAGCAGCAGGCCCGCTGTCCCGGCCGCGACGCGGCGCACCAGCGCGGGCGGCGCGGCGTCCAGCGCGGCGCCAAGCAGCGGGAACAGCATCAGGTAGCCGGGCGCGGCCCAGTGGAACAGCACGTGGCGAGCGTGCAGGCCGACCAGGGCGAACAGCAGGATCGGCGGCGCGCCGAGGCAGAGCAGCAGCCATCGGCGCCAGTCCGCCGGCCCGGCACGCAACGCCGCGACCGCCGCCGCCATCATCGGCAGCCAGATCCAGGGCAGCACGAACAGCGCCTCGCCCGCGAGCACGACCAGCGGCCCGAACGGATGCAGCCCCCGCTCCGCCGCCCGCGCACCCTGGAAGGCGAAGCTCGCCCAGCCATGCGTGGCGTTCCAGACAACGACCGGGGCGAACAGCGCGACGGCGAGCAGCGCGGCGGCATAGGGCTGCGGGCGCCGCAGCCAGCGTCGATGGGCGGGCTGGGTCGCCAGATAGAGCAGCGCACCGGCCAGCGTCAGCCCCGCGGTGTATTTCGACAGCAGCGCCAGTCCCGCGGCGGCGCCCGCGGCAAGCCACCAGCGCCAGCCGCCGTCCTGCAGTGCGTGCAGCAGGCACAGCGCCGCCGCCAGCAGCGCGCAGGTCAAGGGCCCGTCGGGCAGCACCCAGCCGCCGGTGGTCACGCCGAACACCGGCGACAGATTGAACGCCAGCGCGGCCCAAACCCCCGCACGCGCCCCGAACAGCGCCGCGCCGAGCCGGTACATGAGCCAGGTCGACACCGCAAACAGCAGGATGAAGGGCAGACGGACGACCACGTCCGCCTCGCTGCCGGCGAGCCGCGCCATCCCGGCGGCGAGCCACCAGGACAGCGGCGGATGGTCGAAATAGCCGAGGCGCAGCGTGCGGCCGGCGGCGACCATGTAGCCCTCGTCGATGCCGAGGCCGATCGCCGCCGCCATGACCAGCCGCACCGCCGTGCCGGCGGCGATCAGCCAGGCGACCGCCAGGTTCAAGGAGGCGGCGGACCGCCGGTCAAGCAGCGATGGTGCGCTGCGTCTGCTCACCCAGCCCCTCGATGCCGAGGCGCATGGTCTGGCCGGGCCGCAGGAAGATCGGCTGTGGCTTCTTGCCGCTGCCGACGCCGGGAGGCGTACCGGTGCTGATGATATCGCCCGGATACAGCGTGATGAAGTGGCTGATATAGCTGACCAGCTTGCGCACTCCGAAGATCATCGTCCTGGTGCTGCCACGCTGCATCGCCTGACCATCCACGTCGAGCCACATCGACAGGGTCTGCGGATCGGCGATCTCGTCGCGCGTCACCAGCCACGGGCCGACCGGACCGAACGTGTCACAGCCCTTGCCCTTGTCCCAGGTGCCGCCGCGTTCGAGCTGGTATTCGCGCTCGCTCACGTCGTTGACGACGCAATAGCCGGCAACGTGGTCCATCGCCTCGTGCTCGGCGACGTAGCTGGCGCGCCGGCCGATTACCACGCCCAGTTCCACTTCCCAGTCCGTCTTCTTCGAGCCGCGAGGGATCTTCACATCGTCATTGGGGCCGCAGAAGGCGCCGAGCGACTTCAGGAACACGATCGGCTCCTTCGGCACTGGCATGTTGCTCTCGGCGGCGTGGTCGGCATAATTGAGGCCGATGCACACGAAGTTCAGCGGGCGCGTCACGCAGGGACCGATGCGCGGCTGGCCCTGCACCAGCGGCAGCGTCGCCGGGTCGAGGGCGGCGAGCCGCGCGAGGCCGGCGGGCGCGATGGCGTCGGCGTCGATATCGCGCACCACGCCGGAGAGGTCACGCAGCCGGCCCTGGGCGTCCAGCATGCCGGGCTTCTCGGCGCCCACAGCGCCATAGCGCAGCAGTTTCATTCTGGCGTCTCCTTCGCTGTCGCGCGTCGGCGCGCGGTGACTTCGATTTCGATGCGCATGCGCGGGTCGGCGAGTCCGGCCGCGATCATGGTGGCGGCCGGCGGCGCGGCACCGAAGCAGCGCCGCAGCGCCGGCCAGCACGCCGGAAAATCCCGCGCATCCGGCAGGATGTAGCGCACGCGCACCACATCGGCAAAGCTGCAATCCGCCTCCGCCAGTGCGGCTTCGATGTTGGCCAGGCACTGCGCGGTCTGCGTTGCCACATCCGGCGAAATGGTCATGCTGACGTAGTCGAAGCCGGTGGTACCGGAGACAAACACCCAGTCGCCGTCCACGACCGCGCGCGCATAGCCGATCTCGCGCTCGAAAGCAGAGCCGGAGGTGATGGTGCGGCGCATCGGCTCAAAGGCTGATGCCGCCGTCGATCAGCAGCGCCTGGCCGGTCACGAACTGGCTTTCGTCGCTGGCAAGATAGACGGCGAGGGCCGCGATCTCCTCCGCCGTGCCGAGCCGGCCCATCGCCTGCCGCGCCACGAAAGCTGCCCGCGCCGCCGCCACCGAGCCGGCGGCGGCGGCATTGGCGGCGATGCGATCATCAAGGCTGGGCGATTGCACCGTGCCCGGACAGATCGCATTGCAGCGGACGCCCTGGCGTACGAAATCCACGGCGACCGATTTCGTGAGGCCGATCACCGCCGCCTTGCTCGCGCCATAGACGCAGCGGTTGGCAATGCCTTTGACGCTGCTGGCGACCGAGGCGATGTTGACGATGGAGCCGCCGCCCTTCGCCAGCATGCCGGGCAGGAACGCCTTGATGGTGCGGAAATGCGCGCGCGCGTTGAGGTCGAAGGCAAAGCTCCAGTCCTCCTCGGTCGCGTCCAGCACCGTGCCCTGATGGACGAAGCCGGTGCAGTTGAACAGGATATCGACGGGGCCGACGGTTCTCGCGATCGCGGTGACGGCCGCGGGGTCAAGCACATCCAGCCGCATCGTGCGCAGCGCCGGACCGGCGATCTCGGCCAGCTTCGCCTCGTTGATGTCGGTCGCAATCACGTTCGCGCCCTCGGCGACGAAGGCAAGCGCGGTCGCGCGCCCGATGCCCTGCGCCGCCGCCGTGCAGAACGCCGTCTTGCCCGCCAGCCTGCCTGCCATTTTCCCGTCCTCGCCCGGCGCGTCGCGCGTCAGTGGTTGTTGCGGCTTTCGCCGCGCGTCTCCAGCACGTTCAGATACAGCGTTGCCGGTTCCAGGCAGGCGCCGGTGCTCATCTGGCCGACCATGCTGCGATAGATTTCCTCCCATGGCGTCTTGTTGACGAGCGTGGGCGGTGTCCAGGCGGCCCGTCTGGCCTCCAGCTCCCCCGCCGGCAGCAGCACGTCCACCTTCCGCGCGTTCAGGTCGATGCGGATGCGGTCGCCGGTCCTGAGCAGCGCCAACCCGCCGCCCACCGCCGCCTCCGGGGAGACGTTCAGGATCGACGGCGAGCCGGAGGTGCCGGACTGCCGCCCGTCGCCCATGGTCGGCAGCGCGTCGATGCCTTGCCTCAGGAGCGCAACGGGCGGCTGCATGTTCACCACCTCGGCGCTGCCAGGATAGCCGACCGGTCCGACATTGCGGATCACCAGCACCGACTGCTCCTCGACGCCGAGGTCGGGGTCCTCGATGCGCGTGTGGTAGTCCTCCGGCCCCTCGAAGACGATCGCCTTGCCCTCGAACACGTTGGGCCGCTCGGGGTTGGACAGGAACCGCTTGCGGAACGCCTCGTCGATCACGCTCATCTTGATGACGGCGCTGTCGAACAGGTTGCCGCTCAGCACCACGTAGCCGGCGCGTTCCTTCAGCGGCTTCTGGTAGGCGCGGATCACCTCGCGGTCCGGTTCCGGCACGTCGGCGAGGTTCTCGGCCAGCGTCCTGCCGGTAACGGTCATGGCGTCGCCGTGCAGCTTGCCGGCCTCCAGCAATTCCTTCAGCACCGCCGGCACGCCGCCGCCGCGATGGAACCGCTCGCCCAGGAACCGCCCCGCCGGCTGCATATCGACCAGCAGCGGAATTTCGGGACCGAGCCGCTGCCAGTCGTCCAGCGTGTGTTCCACGCCCATGTGCCGCGCGATCGCGACCATGTGGATCGGGCAATTGGACGAGGCGCCGAGCGCCGCCGCCGCGACCACCACGTTCTCGAACGCCTGCCTGGTCATGATGTCGGAGGGGCACAGGTTCTCATGCACCATGCCGACGATGCGTCGTCCGGTCTCGTAGGCCATCTGGCCGCGTTCGCGATACGGGCCGGGGATCATGGCGCAGCCCGTCAGCGACATGCCCAGCGCCTCGGCCAGCGAGTTCATCGAACTCGCGGTGCCCATCGTGTTGCAGTGCCCGACCGATGGCGCGGAGGAACACACCATGTCCATGAACTGGTTGTAGTCGATCTGCCCCTCGGCATAGAGCCTGCGGCCCTCCCACACGATGGTGCCTGAGCCGGACAGCCGCCCTTTCCACCAGCCGTCCAGCATCGGGCCGCCGGAAAGCACGATCGCCGGGATGTTCACGGTCGCCGCGCCCATCAGGCAGGCGGGTGTGGTCTTGTCGCAGCCGGTGGTCAGCACCACGCCGTCGAGCGGATAGCCGTGCAGCACCTCGACCAGGCTGAGATAGGCGAGGTTGCGATCGAGCGCGGCGGTCGGGCGCTTGCCCGTCTCCTGGATCGGGTGGATCGGGAATTCCAGCGGAATGCCGCCGGCATCGCGGATGCCGTCGCGTACGCGATGCGCCAGGTCGAGATGATGGCGGTTGCAGGGCGAGATGTCTGAGCCGGTCTGGGCAATGCCGATGATCGGCTTGCCGCCCTGCAGTTCCTCGCGAGTCAGACCGAAATTCAGGTAGCGCTCGATGTAGAGCGCGGTCATCGCGGGATCGAGCGGCTCGTCGAACCAGCGGCGGCTGCGCAGACGATTACGACCGTGACCGGAATTATGATCTGCCATGACCGTTTCCCCTTCCTCCCGGCCGGCGAACCGGCCGCCGCGCAGGGTGGGCGGGCGGGGCGCAGGTGTCAACCGGGCTGGCACAAATGTCTGACATGTGCGCCGGCCGCGCGTTCCGCCGGCTCAGACCATCGCCGGCAGGGCAACGAGTTCGATGCCGGCCGCCGCCAGCGCGTCGCGCGTCGCCTGCGCCACCAGCACGCCGGTGCGCTCGTCGCCATGCACGCAGAGCGTGTCGATGCGGCGCGGCAGTTCCGCGCCGCTGCGCGCGATCACGACCTGATCGCGCACCATGCGCACCGCGCGCGCGGCCGCCACCGCAGGGTCGGTGATGACCGCGCCGGCGATCCGGCGCGAGGTGAGGTTTCCGTCATCCTCATAGAGCCGGTCCACGAACGCCTCGCTGGCAAAGCGCAGGCCGAGATCCTGCGCTGCCTTCTCCATCTCCGACCCGCCGAGCGCGACGTAGATGATCGACGGGTCCACGGTCCGGATCGCCCGCCCGACGGCAAGCGCGTAGTCCGCCCGCAGCGCAGCCATGTTGCTGAGCGCACCGTGGGCCTTCAGATGCGTGACCTTCGTACCCGCATACGCCGCGATCGCCTGCAGGGCTCCGATCTGATAGGCGACCATGTATTCGAGGTCGTCGGCGCGCATGTCGATCGGCCGCCGGCCGAAGCCCCAGAGATCGTTGAAGCCCGGATGCGCGCCGATGCTGACGCCGAGTTCCTTCGCTCGCAGCACGACGCGGTGCATCACATTGGCGTCGCCGGCGTGGAAGCCGCAGGCAACACTCGCCGAACCGATGATGCGCAGCATGTCCATGTCGCTGCCGATGTCGTAAGCGCCGAATCCCTCGCCCAGATCGGCGTTCAGATTGACTTTCGTTGACATTGCAACCCGTCCTTTCCCGCCAGCCAACAGGCTGACCCCGTCTGCGCACCCCGTGCGCGCGGCTCCGCCTCAGTCGTAGCGCAGTTGCACTGCCCGCCCGCTGCGCAGCGATTCCCAGGCGGCGTCGGCCAGGATCAGCGCCTTGCGCCCGTCCTCGAACCCGACCGCCGGAGCCGTCTTGTTGACGACGGTATCGACGAACTCGTTCAGTTCGTCGAGATAGGCCTGGGCATAACGCTGGATGAAGAAATGCAGCAGCGGCTCCTGCGCATCGGTCGCCTGCGCGGTCCAGCGGCGCAGGCTGGAAGCGCGCCAGTTCTCCGACTGCACCATGCCCTTGGCGCCAAACGCCTCCACCCGCTGGTCGTAGCCATAGACGGCGCGACGAGAGTTGTTGATGTGGACGAGCGCCCCCGACGGGGCCTTCAGGACCACCATCGCCGTGTCCACGTCGCCGATCGCGGCCAGCGCCGGCTCGATCATGACGCTGCCGGCGGCGTACACCGCGACCGGATCCTCGCCGAGGATGAAGCGAGCGAGGTCGAAGTCGTGGATCATCATGTCGCGGAAGATGCCTCCCGACACCTTCATGTATTCCATCGGCGCGAGACCTGGATCGCGGCTGGTGATGATGAGCTGCTGCAATGCGCCGATCTCGCCGCGCGCCACAGCCTCGCGCACCGCGCGATGACTGGCATCGTAGCGGCGGTTGAAGCCGAGCTGGATGGCAACGCCGGTGCCGGCGATGTCGCGGCGACACTGCTCGACCCGCCTGATGTCGAGGTCGATCGGCTTCTCGCACAGGATCGCCTTCCCGGCCTTCGCCGCGGCGGCGATCAGATCGACATGCGTGTCGGTGGAGGAAGCGATCAGCACCGCGTCCACCTGCGGGTCGGACAGCGCCGCATCGACGCTGGATGCCACCGTGGCACCGTGCGTGCTTGCCACCTTCTGTGCCGCCGACGCCTGCACATCATAGACGCAATGCAGGGACGCGCGCGCATGGGCGGCGACGTTGGCCGCGTGCATGGCGCCGATGCGGCCGGCGCCGAACAGTGCAAATCGAACCATCGGTGTCCTCCCGATCCCACTTTCCGCCCATTCTGCCCGGCACTAGACTGTCCGCCAAGAGCGGGGAGGAGTGCGGGTTATGGCGGGAACGATCAGGCTGGGCGTTGCGCCGATTGCGTGGAGCAACAGCGACCTGCCCGAACTCGGCGGCGACACCCCGCTGGAAACCTGCCTCGCCGAAAGCCGCGCCGCCGGCTATTCGGGCACCGAGACTGGCGTGAAATTCCCGATGGATGCGGCAACGCTCGGCCCGATCCTGCGGCGGCACCATCTGGCGCTGGTGTCCGGCTGGTTCTCCGGACGGCTGCTGGAGCTTTCGGTCGCCGAGGAAAGACGGCGGATCGCGCCGCAGCTTGCGGCTTTCGCCGAACTCGGGGCACCGGTGCTGGTCTATGCCGAAACCACCGGCAGCGTGCAGGCGATGCGGGACACGCCGATCAGCCGCCGCCGCCGCCTTGCCCCGGACGAGTTCAAGGTGCTGGGCGAGAAGATGACGGAGCTGGCGCGGCACATGCAGGCGCGCGGCGTGCGGCTCGCCTATCATCACCACATGGCGACCGTGGTGGAGACAGAAGCGGAGATCGACGCGCTGATGGCAGCAACGGGGGATGAGGTCGGCCTGCTGGTCGATACCGGGCATGCCTGCTACGCTGGCGGCGACTGGCTTGCCATCACCGGGCGACACGCCCGGCGCGTCGTGCATGTGCATTGCAAGGACATCCGCCCCGATGTGCTGACCGCGGCGCGGCGCGACGACATGAGCTTCCTGAATGCCATTCTCGCCGGCGTGTTCACCGTTCCGGGGGACGGCTTCATCGACTACGATGCGTTCGCGCGCGTGCTCGCGGGGATCGGCTATTCGGGCTGGGTGGTGGTGGAGGCGGAGCAGGATCCGGCGAAGGCGCCGCCCTATGAGTATGCGCTGAAGGGCCGCCGGCACCTCGCCGCCGCGTTCGCGCGGGCCGGCTTCACAATCGCGCCATGAGCGGAGGCGGCGCCATGACGGAAGGTCAGATGCACGGCAAGGTTGCGGTCGTCACCGGCGGCACGCAGGGGTTGGGCGAGGCGATCGCGCGGCTGTTCGCCGCCCGCGGCGCCGCGGGTCTGGTGATCTGCGGGCGCAATGCGGCGCGCGGCGCGACGGTTGCCGCCGAAATCACGGCCGCCGGCTGCCCGACCGAATTCGTCCGCGCCGATCTCGCCGAGGTCGAGGCGTGCCGTGCGGTGATCGCGCGCGCCGAGGAGCGCTTCGGCACGCTTCAGGTGCTGGTCAACGCCGCCGCGATCACCGACCGCGGCACCATCCTCGATACCTCGCCCGCGCTGTTCGACGCGATGTTCGCGGTCAACGTGCGGGCACCGTTCTTCCTGATGCAGGACGCGGCGAAGCTGATGCGGCGCGCGCGCGTCGCCGGCAGCATCGTGAACATCCAGAGCATGTCTGCGCACGGCGGGCAGAGCTTCATCACCGCCTATTGCGCGTCGAAAGGCGCGCTGGCGACGCTGACGAAGAACGTGGCGTTCTCGTTGATGCCCGACCGCATCCGCGTCAACGGGTTGAACATCGGCTGGATGGACACGCCCGGCGAGCACCGCATCCAGGCCGCCTATCATGGCGCCGAAGCCGGCTGGCTCGCGGCCGCCGAGGTAAAGCAGCCGTTCGGGCGCCTGCTCAAGCCGGACGAGGTTGCCCGCGCCGTGGCCTATCTCGCGAGCGAGGAGAGCGGGCTGATGACCGGATCGGTCATCGACTTCGATCAGCAGGTGATCGGCGCCGGCGACGCGCCGTCGCATCCGCTGCACCGCCTGCCGGACCCGGCGTGACGGCCGGATCCGGCGGCGACGGGCGGCACGTCAGTAACGCCGGTAGGTGCCGTCGAGTATGGCCGGGATGTCGGCACGGCTGATGCCGAGGTCGAACAGCTCGCGGTCGGTGTAGCTCAGCAGTTCACGGGCGATCCGCGCCCGCTCGCGCCGGCGTTCGCGCCAGGCGAGGAAGCGCGCCTTGAGGCTGGCCGGCCGATCTGCCGACATCAGGCCGGCAGCGGAATTCATCACATGCGAGGCCATGGAGGCCCTCCTTCAGCAGCCCACTTTTGCTGCGCCGCAGCATATCGGGCAGGAGGCCTGCCGTTCAAGCGATCCGTAATTCGTTTTACGAACCTGTGGCCTGCGCGCCACGCGGGAGCGCACTGGCCCCCTCATCGCGCGCCCGCGAGCGCCGCGGCGATCTTCCTGGCCGCTGCGACGCAAGAAGGGCGGGCGGAGATTGCTCCCGCCCGCCCTGCCCGACGCCGCGTTTCGGGGACGGGCGCCGTGCGCGCGCCCCGCGGATCAGCCGCCGAGGCAGTGATCGACGTTTTTCGGCGTGCAGACGTCAAGCCCGGTATAGGTCGGGTCCTCCGGCGGCGCCTTGCCGTCCTTGATGGCCTTGAGGAAGTACATCGCCTTGTAGCCCATCTCGAACGGCCGCTGTCCGACGTTGCCGGAGGCGAGGCCCATCTTCAGTTCCTCGATCTGCATCGGCAGCGTGTCGGCCACCGCGACCACCAGCGAGTGGTCGGCGATCTTCGCCTTGTACTTGCTGGCGACGTTCTTGTACGCCTGCTCGATGAATTCCGGGAACCCGCCGGTCGGCACGAAGGCATCGAGCTTCGGGTACTTGCCGAGGATATCCTCCATCTGCTGCACCGCGACGGTGAAGTCGTCGTTGGTATAGAGCGGGCAGCCGTCCACTTCCTTCCAGCCGTTCTGGCCGGTCAGCTTCACGCCGGGCGCCTCGCTGCTCGTTTTGCCGGCCAGCGTGTCGCGAATGCCCTGCATGCGCTCGTTGTGGTTGGCGGCCGCGGCGCCGCCGGACTGGAAGAT
>JAJZVE010000111.1 GCA_021845835.1 Pseudomonadota bacterium
GCGGGGCCTCGGCCAGTGCTGGCCCAATCCCGCGGTCGGCTGCGTGGTGGTGAACCAGGGGCGCGTGGTCGGCCGCGCCGTCACCGCCGCCGGCGGGCGCCCGCACGCCGAGCCGCTGGCGCTGGCCATGGCGGGTGCGGCGACGCGCGGGGCGACCGTCTTCGTGACGCTGGAGCCGTGCTGCCACCACGGCCGCACCCCGCCTTGCACCGACGCGCTGATCGCGGCCGGCGTCGCCCGCGTGGTGGTGGCGGCGCGCGACTGCGACCCGCGCGTCAGCGGCGCCGGCGTCGCGCGGCTGCACGAGGCCGGCATCGCGGTTGAGGTCGGCCTGCTCGGCGACGAAGCGGAGGAGCTGAATGCCGGCTTCTTCGCCCGCCTGCGCCTCGGCCGGCCGCTGGTGACGCTGAAGCTCGCGTCCACCCTGGACGGCCGCATCGCCACGCATGGCGGCGAAAGCCGCTGGGTGACCGGCGCCGCCGCGCGGCGGGCGGCGCATGCGCTGCGCGGCCGCAGCGACGCGATCCTGGTCGGCGTCGGCACGGTGCTGACCGACGACCCAGACCTGACCTGCCGCATCGACGGCTTCCGCGCGACGCCGCTGGTGCGCGTGGTCGCCGACAGCCATCTGCGCACGCGCCTGACCGCACGGCTGGTCGCGACCGCGGACGAGACGCCGACCTGGATCCTGTCCCGCCCCGATGCCGACGCCGAGCGGCGGCGCGCCCTGACCGCGACCGGCGTCACCGTGATCGAGGTCGGCGCGGCGGGGGCGGGGGCCGGCCTCGGTGTCGATCTGGCCGAGGGGTTGCGGACGCTGGCGCAGCGCGGCATCACCCGTCTGCTGGTGGAAGGCGGGGCGCAACTGGCAGCGGCGCTGCTGCGTGCCGATCTGGTGGACCGCGTCGCCTGGTTCCACGCCCCGGCGATCATGGGTGCGGACGGCTGGCCGGCGGCGCAGGCGTTCGGGGTCGCCGATCTGGCCACCATGCCGCGCTTCGTCCGCACCGCGACGCGGCCGGTCGGCGAGGACGTGCTGACCGAACTGCGACGCGCGGCCTGAGCAGGAGAGAGCATGTTCACCGGGATCATCACGGCGCTCGGCACGGTGCGGGAGGTGACGCCGATCGGCAGCGGGCAGGACATGCGCCTGGTCATCGCCGCCGCCGGCTGGACCGACACGCATGCAATCCCGCGCGGCGCCTCCATCGCCTGTTCCGGCTGCTGCCTGACCGCGGTGGAACTTGGGCCGGACTGGTTTGCCGTCACCGCCTCGGCCGAGACGCTGTCGAAGACCACGCTCGGCGGCTGGCGGCCCGGCACCCGCGTCAACCTGGAACGCCCGTTGCGCGTCGGCGACGAGCTCGGCGGCCACCTCGTTTCCGGCCACGTCGATGGCGTGGGCGAGGTGCTGTCGGCGACGCCGGAGCACGGCTCGACCCGCTGGCGCTTCCGCGTGCCGGCGCCGCTCGCCCGCTTCATCGCGCCCAAGGGCAGCGTCGCGGTCGATGGCGTGTCGCTGACCGTCAACGAGGTCGAGGGCGCCAGCTTCGGCGTCAACATCATTCCCCACACCGCTGCCGTCACCGGCTTCGGCTTGCTCAGGCCGGGCGACGCGGTGAACATCGAGATCGACACGCTGGCGCGCTACGTCGCGCGGCTGCAGGAGATGCCATGAGCAACACCCTGATGACGCGCAGCCTGCGCGACCACATCACCGCGACCGAGGATCTGGTCGAGGAAGCGCGCAACGGCCGCCCGTTCATCCTGGTCGATGACGAGGACCGCGAGAACGAAGGCGACCTGGTCATCCCTGCGCAGTTCGCGACGCCGGAGGTGATCGCCTTCATGGCGCGGCAGTGCCGCGGGCTGATCTGCCTCGCGCTGACGCAGCACCGCGTCGAGCAGCTTGGCCTGCCGCTGATGAGCCAGGCCAACGGCACCCGCCACCAGACCGCTTTCACCGTTTCCATCGAGGCGAAATCCGGTGTTACCACCGGCATTTCCGCGCATGACCGCGCGCACACCGTCGCCGTCGCGATCAATCCCGAATGCGGGCGCGCGGATATCGTCACGCCGGGCCACGTGTTCCCGCTGGTGGCGCGCGAAGGCGGCGCGCTGGTGCGCGCCGGGCACACCGAATCGGCGGTGGATTTTGCCCGGCTTGCCGGCCTCAACCCGTCCGCCGTGATCTGCGAGATCATGAACGACGACGGCACGATGGCGCGGCTGCCCGAGCTGGTCGCGTTCGCGCAGCGGCACAACTACAGGCTCGGCACCATCGCCGACCTGATCGCGCATCGCCGCCGCACCGAACGGCTGGTCCGCCGCGTGCAGGAAGGCACGCTCGCGCACGAGATCGGCGGCGAATGGCGGGTCATGGTGTTTGCCACGACGGTCGAATACACCGAGCATCTCGTGCTGGTAAAAGGCGATGTCGCCGCCGGCGGGCCGGTGCCGGTGCGCATGCACGCGGTCGATGTGCTGGACGACATCGTCGCCGGCAAGTCGCAGGCGGCATTGCACGCGGCGATGCGCATCATCGCCGCCGAGGGGCGCGGCGTCGCCGTGCTGCTGCGCGAGAACCGCGCCACCAAGCTGTCCGAGCGCGTGCGCCTGCTCGCGGCCAGCCCGCGCCCGACCGGGCAGTTGCGCGACTACGGCATCGGCGCGCAGATCCTGCTCGATCTCGGCGTGAAGGACATGGTGCTGCTGTCCAACACGCAGCGCACCATCGTGGGCCTGGAAGGCTACGGCCTCGACATCGTGGCGCAACGGCGCCTCGACGGCGGCGCATGAGCACGCTCGACGCGCCGCTGCCGGCCGCGCCGCGCATCGAGGGCGCGGCGCCGCACCTGCTGATCGTGCGCGCGCCCTACTACACCGCGGTCGTGGACGGGTTGCGCGACGGCGCCGAGCGCCTCCTGACGGAAGCAGGCGCCAGCTACGATGTTCTCGACGTGGCCGGCGCACTGGAACTGGCCGCGGCGGTGCGGCTCGCCTTGCGCGGGCGGCGGCGCTATGACGGGTTCGTGGTACTGGGCTGCGTGGTCAAGGGCGAGACCGACCACTACGAGTTCGTCTGCCGCGAGGCGATGGCGGGGATCACGATGGTGACGCTGCAATTCGGCCTCTGTCTCGGCAACGGCCTG
This sequence comes from Pseudomonadota bacterium, assembly GCA_021845835.1. Next base: position 3,153 of record JAJZVE010000111.1, read on the forward strand.
CTGACCGTGAATGCGGCCGCGCAGGCGGAGGCGCGGTCGGGGCGCGACGGTCACAACAAGGGGGCGGAGGCGGCGGCGGCGGCGCTGCGGCAGATCGCGGCGGCGCGCTGGCTGGGGGCGGAGTGATGCCACACCCGGCGCGAGACCGGCCGCGCCCGCGCACGGCGGCGCGGGTCGCCGCGGTGCAGGCACTGTTCCAGAGCGAACAGGCGCAGACGGGCGCGGAAACGGTGATCGATGAGTTCGTGCGCCATCGCCTCGGCACGTTGCCGGGCGCGGGTGGGTTCGAGGACGGGCGGGTGCCGGACGCGCACGTACCGCTGTTCGCCGCCATCGTGCGGCTGGTGACGCGCGAGCAGGACCGCATCGACGGGCTGATCATGGAGGTGCTGCCGGCGGACTGGCCGCTGGCACGGCTCGATCCGGTGCTGCGCGCACTGCTGCGCGCCGGTGTCGCCGAGCTGGGCATGGGCGACGGCCCGCCGGCGCGCGTCGTCATCAACGAATACCTGGACGTGGCGCACGGCTTTTTCGACGGCGACGAGCCGCGCATGGCGAACGGCGTGCTGGACCGGCTGGCACGCCAGTTGCGCCCGGCCGAGTTCCCGCCGGCATGATGGCGGACGGCCTGCCGGCCGAATTCTCGCTGATTGCGCGGCATTTCCGCCCGCTCGCCGGCCCCGGCGCGCTCGACCTGACCGACGACGCGGCGGTGCTCGCTTTGCCGCCGGGGCGCGAACTGGTGATCGCCGCCGATGCGATGGTGGCCGGCGTGCATTTCCTGCCCGACGACCCGCCCGATCTGGTCGGCCGCAAGCTGCTGCGCACCAATCTCTCCGACCTCGCCGCGATGGGCGCCGCGCCGCTCGGCTACCTGATGACGGTGTCGGTGCCGCGCGCAACGCCGGATGCCTGGTTCGCAGGCTTTGCCGCCGGGCTGGCGCAGGACCAGGCGGAATTCGGCATCGCCCTGCTCGGCGGCGACACCACCTCGACGCCCGGCCCGGTCACGCTGTCGCTTACCATCCTCGGCACCGTCGCGCCCGGCGAGGCGATCCGGCGCGTCGGCGCGCGGCCGGGCGACCTGCTGTTCGTCACCGGCACGATCGGCGACGGCGCGCTCGGATTGCGGGCGGCGCGCGGCGAGATCGCCGACCCGGGCGGATATCTCGTTGATCGCTATCGGCTGCCGCGCCCGCGGCTCGGCGTGGCGCGGCACGGCGTGGTGGCGGCGGCGCTGGATGTATCGGACGGGCTGGTGCAGGACGTGGGCCATCTGTGCCGGGCCGGCGGCTGCGGCGCCGAGATCGTTGCGCACGACCTGCCGCTGTCGGCGCCGGCGCGGGCGGCGCTGCCGGGCGCGCTGGTCGCCATCCTGACCGGCGGCGACGACTACGAGCTGGCGATGGCGGTGCGGCCGGAGCAGGCGGCGGCGCTGCGGCAATCGCCCGTCCCCGTCACCTGCATCGGCCGCTTCGTCGCCGGCCCGCCGCACGTCGCCGTGCGCGGCGCCGATGGTGCGGAGATTGCGCTCGGCGCCGGCGGATGGAGCCATTTCGGTTAGGCTACCACCAGCGCAGCCGCGCCATCACCGCCCGCCGCCATTCGTAGTGCGGCAGTCCGGCGCGCTCGTCCGCCGTCATCGGCGGATAGTCGGTGTAGCCGCGCGCGTCGCCGCCGTAATAGATCGCCGGGTCCGCCGGCCGCAGCGCGGCCCCCAGCCGCAGCCGCTGCACCAGGTCGGGATTGGCGATGAAGGCGCGGCCGAAGCTGATCAGGTCGGCCCGTTTGCTGCGCAGCGCCACCTCGGCGCGGTAGCGGTCGAAGCCGCCATTGGCGATGTAGGGGCCGTGGAACCGCCGGCGCAGCTTCGACCAACTGAACATCGGCCGCCGCGTGCGCGTCTCGGCGACGTGCAGATAGGCGATGCCGCGCTCCGACAGCGCCGCCGCCGCCAGGCCGAACAGCCCGGCCGGGTCGCCGTCGTGCATGCCGCCCCAGGGATTGATCGGCGATACCCGCACCCCCACGCGCTCCGCCCCCCACACCTCGCTCACCGCCTCCGCGACCTCGATCAGGAAGCGCACGCGGTTGGCCTGCGAGCCGCCATAGGCGTCGCGGCGGCGGTTGCTGCTCTGGCGCAGGAACTGGTCGATCAGGAAGCCGTTGCCGGCATGCAGCTCCACCCCGTCGAAGCCGGCGGCCCTGGCCTGCACGGCGGCGTGGCGGAATTGTGCAACCACGTTGCATATTTCCGCGGCGGCGAGTTCGTGCGGGGTGGGGAACGGCTTTAGGCCCTCCGGGGTCTCGGCCTCGCCGGGGGCGGGCAGGGCGGAGGGGGCGACCGGCAGCGCGCCGTACGGCTGCAGCAGCGGATGCGACACCCGGCCGACGTGCCAGAGCTGCGCGAAGATGTGCGCGCCGCGCTGATGCACCGCCTCGGTGGTCAGGCGCCAGCCGGCTACCTGGGCGTCGCTGTAGATGCCCGGGGTGCCGGGATAGCCCTTGCCCTGCGGCGACACCTGCGCGCCTTCCGTCACCAGCAGGCCGGCACCGGCGCGCTGGGCGTAGTATTCGGCCTGCAGCGCGTGCGGTGCGTCCGCGGCGCCGGCGCGTCGGCGCGTCATCGGTCCCAGGACAACGCGGTTGGCCAGCAGGAACGGGCCGAGCGGGACCGGTGACGACACCAGGCTGTCGCCCGGCGCAAGCGGCGAAATCTGGTTCATGCGGACTCCCGGCGTCGTTGCGGGCGCAGTCTGCCGTGACGCGGCCGTCAGGCCTCTTCACGTCTGCGCAAGATACGTGCGCCGCCGCCGGGTTCCGCTTGAGCGCGGCGGCGCATGCCCTAGCCTCCGCGCCGGCAATGCGGAGAGGTCGGCATGGCGCTGGGCTACGAGCGCGCGTATTTCGTGGCGCGGCAGCACGGCTGGACCGTCTCCGCTGCCGCGATCGCGGACCGGATGCTGGCGCTGTTCCCGATCCGCTCGATGGTCGAGGTCGGCTGCGCCACCGGCAATCTGCCGGCCGCGTTCGCCGCGCGCGGCGTGGCCGACGTGCTCGGCCTGGACGGCCCGAACGTGCCGCGCGACCTGATGTGCCTGCCGCCGGCGCAGGTGCGGGACTGGGATCTCGACCGGCTGGCGCCGCTGCCGCGGCGCTTCGATCTCGCCTGCGCGCTGGAGGTTGGCGAGCACGTGCCGCCGGCCGCGGCGGGGGATTTCGTGCGCATGCTGACCGCGGCGGCGCCGGTGGTGCTGTTCGGCGCCGCGATCCCCGGCCAGGGCGGGCCGGGGCATGTCAACGAGCAGCGGCAGTCCTGGTGGGCCGAGCGCTTCGCGCGCGACGGCCATGTCGCGGTCGATTGCATCCGGCCGGCGCTGTGGGGCCTGCCGGACATCGAATGGTATTACCGGCAGAACGTGCTGGTCTATTGCCGGCCCGATCTGGTGCCGGCGGGGCATGCGCCGCTGACCAGCCGGCTCTACCTCGACCTGGTGGACGAGCGGGTGGCGGAGCCGCTGCGGCGCGGGCCGGACAGCATCACCGCGGCGCTGCGCGCCCTGCGCCGCGACGGGGCGGCGCTGGCGCGGGCGCTGGCGCGGCGCGGCGGCTTCACATCCCGGTCAACCGCGGCGACGCGCGCGCGTGTGGCTTGAGCGGCGTCCGGCGCGCGCTACCGTTGCGGCAGAGCGGGGGACAGGGCGTGGACGCAGTGGCGATCTATGACCGGGCGTATTTCACGGCCAAGCAGGCCGGCTGGTCGGCGACCGCGGCCGCCGTGGTGCCGGCGCTGCTGCGCTGGTTTCCGGCGCGTTCGGTGCTGGATGTCGGCTGCGGCACCGGCGAGCTGCTCGCCGCCTTCGTGCGCCAGGGCGCGACCGACGTGCTCGGCATCGATGGCGATCACGTGCCGCGCGATCTGCTGCGGATCGCGCCCGCACAGTTCCGCGCGGCGGACGTGGCGACCCTGCAGGACGTGGGCCGCCGCTTCGATGTCGCCTGCTCGCTGGAATACGCCGAGCATCTGCCGGCGGACCATGCGGAACGCCTGGTCGCCCTGCTCGCCGCGGCGGCGCCGGTGGTGCTGTTCTCGGCGGCGGTGCCGGGGCAGGGCGGACTGGGCCATGTCAACGAGCAGCGGCAGTCCTGGTGGGCGCGGCTGTTCGCGGCGCACGGCCGCGTGCCGGTGGACTGCATCCGTCCCGCGATCCAGGGCGCGCCCGGCGCGGAGTGGTACTACGCGCAGAACACGCTGGTCTATTGCCCGCCCGAGCGGGTCCCGGAAGGCTGGTCGGCGGTGCGCAACCCGCTTTATCTCGATCTGCTGGACGACCGCGTGTTCGGGCCGATGACGCGCCCGCCCGACAGCATCGGCGGTTCGCTGCGCGCGCTGCGGCGCGATGCCTCGGCGCTGGTGCGCGCCGTGCGCCGCCGCCTCCGCCGTCAGTAGTTGCCGGGGGTGTTGGTGGAGGAGGGCGACATCGGCGCGGTCATGCCGGTCGGGTTGAAGCGGCCGATATTGCCGAGCAACTGCTGCAGGAACGACGCCGTGGTGCCCGGCGAGGGCGTGGTGCGGGCAACCACCTGCACCGGCAGGGCGTCCGCCCTGTCCTTCTGCACGATATCGCGCAGCACGCCGTTGGCGTCGAAGGACACGGCATAGACGTGCTGGCTGCGCACGCTCTGGGTGCCGCCGATCACCGGGCGGGTGATCTGCGAGACATAGATCCAGGTATTGTCGTCGAACGGCGCCTTGGCGGTCGGCGAGCCGATCAGCGCCGCCACGTCCTTGCGCGTCGAGGTGCCTGGCACCAGTTGGCTGATGTCCTCGGGATAGACCTGCGCCCCGCGCGCCTGCGGCGGGTAGGAAAACAGGTCGAACGTGTTGCAGCCGGAGAGCGGCAGCAGGGCGGCGAGCAACGCGGTCCGGGCGAGCCAGTGCGGCACCGTGGCATCCTTCGGCGGGTTCGGCCCGCGCGCCGCGGCGATTGACCGGGCGGGGGCGGGTGCTACCTCTGCCGTGTCACGCTGCGGTCGTCCTTGTCAACCGCGCGCCGCGACGATCGCAAGGAGTGCCGCCGCTTGCTGCCATATTTTCGCCGCTCCCGCCACGACCGCGCCGCCGCCGCGCTCTATGCCACGGCAGTGGCGGCGGCGCGCGAACCGCTGCTTTATGCCGCGCTCGGCGTGGCCGACACGCTGGACGGGCGCTTCGACCTGGTCGGGCTGCACGTCTTCCTGGTGATCCGCCGGCTCAACCGCGCCGAGCCGCCGGGGCCGGTGCTCGCGCAGGCGGTGTTCGACGCGATGTTCCGCGACATGGACGCCAACCTGCGCGAGATCGGCGTCGGCGACCTGTCGGTGAAGCACAAGATGAGGCAGATGTGGGAGGCGTTCCACGGCCGCGCCGCCGCCTACGACGTGGCGCTGGCGAGCGCGGACGCGGCGGCGCTGCCGGCGGCGCTGGCACGCAATGTCTGGCGCGCCGCCGCGGCACCGGGCGCCGCAGCCCTGGCCGGACTCGTGCGCGCCCAGGCGGAACATCTGGACGCCCAGGCGCTGGCCGCGTTCGCCGCCGGCGCGGCGCGGTTCCTGCCGGCGGCAGAGGTGCTGCGATGACCGGCAGGCCCGAATTCTCCCGCCCCGTACCGGCGGACCGCATCGGTCCCGGCGGCCTGGAACAGACGATCGAGGCGACCGCGGCGGAACGGGCGGCGCTGGCCGTGCGACTCGGCGTGCCGGAGGTGCTGGCCCTGGCGGCGACGTTCCGGCTTAGCCGCGGCGCGGCCGGGCGGATCGCGGCGCGCGCGCATCTGGCCGGCCGGCTGGTACGCGAATGCGTGGTGTCGCTGGACCCCTTCACCGCCGACATCGCCGAGGATTTCTCCGTCGCCTTCGTGCCGGAGGCATCGCTGGACCCGGCGATCGACCTGGAGGGCGACGACGAAATTCCCTACACGGGCGGTGTCATCGACATCGGCGAGGCGGTGGCCGAGCAGGTGGCGCTGACCCTCGACCCCTATCCCCGCCGCCCCGGCGCCACGCTGGCGGAAGCGGCGATGTCCGATCCCGCGTTGCCGTTCGCGGCGCCGGAGCGGAGAAAGTGGGACGGGTGAGAGCGGGTGACAGCAATCCCCGGCATGTCGTCTTGTGACCGCGGGTGCGCAAGCCGGCATGCTTCGCTCTTGCCTTGTCTGGCGCGGTGGCCTCTGCTAAGCGCCGCGGCTCACGATTGCCAGATTGTGACAGCACCGGCGCGGCCGGGCGCGTCACGCAGCCCCGGAGTGCAGCGTCATGGCCGTCCCCAAGCGAAAGACCTCTCCCTCGCGGCGCGGCATGCGACGCAGCCACGAGGCGCTGCCCCACGAGGCGCATGCCGAGTGCCCGAATTGCGGCGAACTGCGCCGCCCGCACCATGTCTGCAGCCATTGCGGCCATTACGACGGACGCGAGGTGGTGGCCGCCGGCAAGCCCCTGAAGGCCGCTGTCCGCGCCTGACGCGGCGCGGGCCGGGCGCGCGGTCGCAGCGGTGAGCGAACCCTTCACGCTGGCCGTGGACGCAATGGGCGGCGACGGCGCGCCGGACATGGTCGTGGCCGGCCTGTCGCTGGCCGTGGAGCGGCACCCGGCGGCGCGCTTCCTGCTGCTCGGCGACGAGACGCGCCTGGACAAGCTGCTGCGCCGGCACAGGCGCGCGGCGGCGCATTGTTCCGTGCGGCACGCGCCGGAGGCGATCCCCGGCGATATGAAGCCGACCGCGGCGCTGCGGCTGCGCGGCGCCTCCATGCGGCTGGCCATCGACGCGGTCGCCGCCGGCGAGGCGGCGGGCGTGGTCAGCGCCGGCAACACCGGCGCGCTGCTGGCGCTGGCCAAGATCGTCATCAAGACGCTGCCCGGCATCGAACGCCCGGCGATGGCGGCGATCGGGCCGTCGGCGCGCGGCGACGTGGTGATGCTGGACCTCGGCGCCAACGTCGCCTGCGACGTGCGCAACCTGATCGAGTTCGCGGTGATGGGCGACGTGTTCGCGCGCACCGTGCTCGGCCTGCCGCTGCCGACCATCGGCCTGCTCAATGTCGGCGCCGAGGAGATGAAGGGCGACGAACAGTTGAGGCAGGCGGCGGATGCGCTGCGCGAGGGCTATCTGGGCGCGCAGTTCCACGGTTTCGTGGAAGGCCACGACATCGCCGCCGGCACCACGGACGTGATCGTCACCGACGGGTTCACCGGCAACGTCGCGCTGAAGACCGCCGAGGGCACGCTGAAGCTGGTCGGCGGGCTGCTGCGGCAGGTGTTTTCGTCCTCGCTGTCGGCGCGGCTGGGCTATCTGCTGGCGCGGCCGGGGCTGGACCGGCTGCGTGAAT
>JAJZVE010000112.1 GCA_021845835.1 Pseudomonadota bacterium
GCGTGAGCACCAGGTCCGGTTGCAGGTCGCGTTTGAGAGCCTCGAACGTCTCCTTCAACGGCCCGAAGGCGGCGGGGAAGAAGCCGTCCCGGACATCATGGACATCGACGCGCGCCTCGGCTGCACCGCCGAGGAAGCTGCGCGCGCTCGCCTCCGCCTCCGCGGCGCGGTCCCGTGTGGCCGAGAACACCACCCAGCGCACCCGCGATCCCGGATACCGCGCCAGCAGGGTCAGCAGCGCGCCGCCCGCGCCAATCTCGATGTCGTCGGCATGCGCACCGAGGCAGAGAATGGTAAGCGGTGTACGCTCCGGGACCAGGCGCAGCATTCAGTCGGCCGTCGCGCGCGTGAGGTCGGCGTGCTGCGACCCCGCTTCCGGCGCGGCGTGCCGCCACAGCTCCCACGGCGCCGGGCCACGCGCCAGCAGGCTTTCCAGCGTCTGCAGGTCCTTGAACGTGTCGCAGCAGCGCCAGAACCCGGCATACGGATACGCGACCAGCTTGCGCGCCGCGATCAGCCGGCGGAACGGTTCCAGCACCAGTTCCTCGCCCGGCCGCATGTAGTCGAAAATCTCGCGACGGAAGGCAAAAAATCCGGCATTGATCCAGGCATTCGCCTGCTCGGGGTCGAGCACGCCGGTGACACGCCCCTCCCGGTCGTGGTTGACGAGATGGAGGGAGATGTTCGGCCGTGCGATCATGCAGGCACCGACCGCGTCCGTCTTGACCAGCCGGTCGGTGATGGCGGGCAGCGGGCAGTCGGTCAGCCCGTCGCTGTAGTTGGCGAGAAACACGTCGTCCTCGCGCAGGAAGCGCCGCACCGCCATCAGCCGTTCGCCGATATTCGCATCCTGCCCGGTATCCACCAGCGTGATGCGCCAGTCGTCCATGTCGCGCTTCAACAGCTCCAGGCGCGTCCCACCGCCGGAAAGAACAAAGTCGTTGGATATCCATTCCTGGTAGCCGGCAAAGAATTCCTTGATCGTCGCCCCCTTGTAGCCGAGGCAAAGAATGAAGTCCTTATGGCCGAAATGGGCATAGTATTTCATCAGGTGCCACAGAATCGGCCGCGTCCCCAGCGGCACCATCGGCTTCGGCAGGTCGCCGCCGCCGTTGCCATAGGCGGCCCCGCGCATGCGCAGGCCCTGGCCGCCGCAGAACAGAACCACTTTCATGCGCGTCCCTCCGTCACGCGAGGATCTCCGGACGAGGTATCGGCACGATCAGGCGCGTGCCGCGCGCGGTCAGCGGCGCCAGTTGCCGCGCGATTTCGTCCTTCAGGTTCCACGGCAGGATCAGCACGTAATCCGGCCGCGCGGCCTCCAGCGCCTCCGGCTGTCGGATCGGGATGCGCGTCCCTGGCAGAAAACGACCCCATTTGTAGGGATTGCGATCGACCGTGAAGTCCAGCAGGTCGGTGCGGATGCCGCAGTAGTTCAGCAGCGTGTTGCCCTTGCCCGGCGCGCCGTAGCCGGCGATGCGCGCCCCCTCGTGCTTCAGCCCGATCAGCAGTGTCAGCAGGGCGTGCTTGGTGCGCTGCACGCGCTCGGCAAAGGCGGCGTACGTGGCCAGGTCGCGCAGCCCGGCGTCGCCTTCCGCTGCCCGCAGGCGCGCAACCGACGCCTCCGTCGCACGAGCCGCAGCGGCGTGGCAGCCATAGATGCGCAAGGAACCGCCATGCGTCCAAAGTTCTTCGACATCGAACAGCCGCATCCCGTGCGCCACGAACAGTGATTCCACGGCGGCAAGCGAGAAATAGGAAAAATGCTCGTGGTAGATTGTGTCGAACTGATTGCCAGCGATCAGCCGCGCCAAATGCGGGAACTCCAGCGTCACCACGCCCTCGGGCTTCAGGACCGCAGCAATGCCGGCAACGAAGTCGTTCAGGTCCGGCACCTGCGCCAGCACGTTGTTGCCGACGAGCAGATCAGCCGCGCGCCCCTCCGCCGCCAGCTGCTCGCCCAGGGCGCGGCCGAAGAATGCGACCAGCGTGGGCACGCCCACCTTCTCCGCCGCCGCCGCCACGTTGCGCGCCGGCTCGATGCCGAGACAGGGGATGCCTCGCGCCACCATGTTGCGCAGCAGATAGCCGTCGTTGCTTGCCACCTCGATCGCGAAGCTCCGCGGTCCGAGGCCGAAGCGCTCCACCACCATCGCCACGTAGTCGCGTGCGTGCCGGAGCCATGCCTCGGAATACGAGGAAAAATAAGCGTATTCGGTAAATATTGAAACCGGCGATAGGTATTCGCGCAGCTGCGCCAGCCAGCAGGCCGGGCAGATCTGCACGTCCAGCGGATAGAACGTCTCCGGCCCGTTCACCTGCTCGGCGGAAAGAAAGCTCTCGCAGGGCGGGGAGACGCCGAGATCGACGAACGGATGCAGACGACCGCCGCAGGCACGACAGCCTGGAACGGCGGCGGTCTGCGCCGCTTGGGTCAGTGAGGCAGAGGCACCGTCCATGGCGTTGCCGTCTCCACGGAAATCAGAGGTCAATAGAACGAGTTCAGGCGCGGAAGGTTCTCGGCTGGCGCGGGACTGCAGAACGGCCCCGTATTTTGCTTTTGTCGGCCCTCAACTGGAAGTTATTACCAGGGACGCAGACGTCTCCTCCTCCCCCGTCGTCGGGCGGTTCGGTTGCGCGGCAACCGGCACCCGCTTGAGCCATGCCTCACGCCAGTAGGGATAAATTTCGCGCGCGCAGAACCAGCGGCCGATCGACCGTTCGCCGGTGCAGACGGGGCCTTCCAGCTCGATGCAGTCGTTCCTGAAGATCAGCATCCGGCCGCTGGATTCCTCGATGATGCGGCTCAGCCGCCGGCGCACGCGAAACCGCTTGCCGCATTCCGTCGCCATCTCGGGTGCTGAAAAATAGAGACCCCGGTTGGTGTTCTTCGCGTCAAGCGTGCGCGCGATCTCGGCCGCGGAGCGCACTTCGACCCACTCCCCCGGCTGCAGGTTGAGCGGCACGGACTTGGGCGTTCCCGCCATGCGCCGCGGGCGCGGCAACCCGGCCGCAGGCCGGCGCAAGAGGCTACGCAGTTCCCATGGCAGAATGCGGACCAGAAACAGCCGCGCCAGCCGGCCCCAGGTGATGTTGCCGCTCTGTGCTTCGCGCGCGTATTGTCGGACATCCCAGCCTGCCAGTGCCGTGGTCGCGCGCCGGGCCTCGGTGGCCTGGCAGCGGTAGAGGTCCGGGTTATCGGGTTGGCGCGCGTTCGCCTCCGCCGCGCGCGCCAGGGCCGCCAGCGCGGCGGGATCGGGGCGGCGCGGCGGCAGGGCGTTCGGCGCCATGCGCGCAAGCCAGGCGTCCTTCCAGTAGATGCGACATGCCGCCTGGCAGCCGCCGTGGCCGCCGCCGTCGCAGCGCAGGTCATCGAGAAACACCACGTCCGCCATGCGCCGGCTGGCCACCGGGCTGATCGTGTCACAGATCTTCTCGACGCGCTTCGCCACCGTGAGGACGCGGCCATAGTTTTGCAGCATTTCCGGCATGAACGGCACCCCGCCGAGGGTGCCGCCGGCGTCCAGGGTGGACAGGATCTCGGCCGGGCTGCGCAGCGCCACGCGGTCGCCGGGGCGGAGGCGATCGATCGTCATGCGGCGGTCTTCTCTCCTGACTTGCCGCGGCAAGTTAGCGGAGCCAGTTCGCGCGGCGGGATCACGATGCCGCAACGCCGCCGCCTGCGCGGCAACGTGAAGAACCGTGATGGTACGCTGATTGTTCCAATGCGGCAGCCGCGTGGAATAGATCGAGCACGGCTGCAGCCGCCGCGCCGTCGCCGCGGCGCCGGCAACCGCGAGCAGCAGCGGCACCGCCTGCGGGTCGATGCGGCCGGGAAGCCGGCGGCGCCAAGCAGCGCCGGCGTGCCCGCCGGCAGGCCGGGCGCGAGGTGGCCGAGCAGCGCGCCGAGCAGGGCACCGATGGCGAGCGTCGGCGCGAACAGCCCGCCGGGCGCACCGCTGCCCAGGCAGCACGTCGTCGCCAGCCTGCGCAGCGGCAGCAGCGCGCCGCCGAGCGGCACATCATAGACTGCTGACGCCATCCCCGCCCGGCACCGCAGACGGCAAGCAGCCGGCGTTGCGGCACGTCCAGCTCGGCCCTGCCGGCGAGCAAGCTGGCGGCGGCGGCACCAGCCTGCTTCGGTGCCCCTTCCCGCCCCAGGGCTGCCCCCAGGCCGACGCCGACAATCGACAGCGCCGCGCGCGCCAGCGCCGGCGCCGCATCCATGTGCCCATCGTGCAGCCAGATAGCGGCCCCGACCTCGCCGCCAAGCCCGCCGAAATGCTGGCCCGCCGGTGCCCGCGCCACCGCGGCGAAGAAGCAGCCGCTGCGATCGTCCCAGGCGAATTGCTGGACCGCATGCAGCAGATCCATGAGCAGCCTGGCGGCATGCCCCGCCAGCACGCCGGTCACGGCCAGCAGCGCCCAGAAGCGCGGCGTCAGGCTCGCGGCAAGATCGAGGTTCGGCTGCGGGGAAGAACGCTGCATCGCGCGCCACCAACGGCGGCGCCGCGCCCGCGTTGCGACATCCCCCTCCGCGGCTTCCGGACGAACGCGCTATGGCGCCGCCAGCTTCGCCCCGCCGCCGGCCTTCGCGGCATGCGCCGCGGCGAGCGACGGCACCTCGATGTCGATCTCCAGCATCGAATAAGCGTCGCCACGGTCCAGCTTCACCTGCACCTTCTCGCGCTCCAGCGGGAAGTGCTTGGCGATCACGCCGAGGATCTCCTCCTTCAGCGTTGCCATCAGGTCCGACCCGCCGGAGACTGCCCGCTCGTGGGCGAGCAGGATCTGCAGCCGCTCGCGTGCGACTGGCGCGCTCGGCCGTGGCCTGAGAAAGCCGAACAGGTTCATGCCACTCGCCTCCCGAACAGCTTGCTCATGAAGCCGCGACGCTCCTCCGGCACCGAGACCGGCACCGTCTCGCCCTGCAGCCGCTTCACCGCGTCGATATAGGCCCGCGCCGGCGCGCTCTCCGGCGCATGCAGCGTCACCGGCGAACCGACGTTGGAGGCGGCGAGCACCACCTCGCTTTCCGGAATGATGCCAAGCAGCGGGATCGACAGGATCTCCAGCACGTCCTCCATCTTCAGCATTTCGCCGCGCATTGCGCGCGCCGGGTGGTAGCGTGTCAGCAGCAGGTGTTTTTCCACCCGCTCGCCGCGCTCGGCCTTCGCGGTCTTGGCATCGAGCATGCCGATGATGCGGTCGGAATCGCGCACCGAGGAAATCTCCGGGTTGGTGACGACCACGGCAATGTCGGCGTTGCGCATCGCCAGCATCGCGCCCTTCTCGATGCCGGCCGGACTGTCACAGATCACCCAGTCGAATTTCTCCCGCAGCTCGTTGATGACCCGGGCCACGCCTTCCTGCGTCAGCGCGTCCTTGTCGCGCGTCTGGCTGGCGGGCAGCAGGTGCAGGTTCTCAAGCCGCTTGTCGCGGATCAGCGCCTGCGGCAATCGTGCGTCGCCCTGGATCACGTTGATCAGGTCGAACACCACGCGCCGCTCCGCGCCCATCACCAGGTCAAGGTTGCGCAGACCCACGTCGAAATCCACCACGACGACGCTGCGGCCTGACTGCGCCAGCGCCGCCCCCAACGCCGCGGTCGAGGTCGTCTTGCCCACCCCGCCCTTGCCCGACGTCACTACCAGCACTTTGGCCATTCGATTTCGTACCCTTCCAGGGCCGCCCCCACCGGCCGCCCGCAACGCTTTATGTCAGTCCAGGCCTGCCACGATCATCTGCTCGCCGGACAGCCATGCCTGGGCGGGCTTGCCGCGCAACTGCGGCTCGATGTCGTCGGCGGTGCGATACAGCCCGTCGATCGCCAGCAATTCCGCTTCCAGTTTGCGGCAGAAGATGCGCGCCGCGGCATTGCCCGACATGCCGGCAACCGCCCGGCCGCGCAGCGTGCCGTAGATGTGGATGGAGCCGCCCGCCACCACCTCGGCGCCGGAACCGACGCTGCCTACCACGGTCACGTCGCCGCGCGGGAACACGATCGACTGGCCGGAGCGCACCGGCTGGTCGAGCAGCAGGGAGGCTGGTTCTGGCGGCGGCGGGGCTTCCGGCTCCGTCGCCGCGATGCCGTCGGCGACAGTGCGCCCGCCTGCCAGCAGCGGCGGCAGCGCGACGCCGACGGCGTTCGGCTCGATCCCTTCGATGCCGACCAGGCGGATGCCGCGCGCGGCCAGCGCCTCGATCAGCCCGGCCACCAGTTGCGGCACCGCGGCGAGCGCCGTGAGATCCGCCACCACCGGCTTGCCGGCGAAATAGGCCGGAGAGCGTTGGATTTGCGCATCAAGGCCACCCAGCCATTCGTCGAGCGGCGGCTCCGGCACCAGCACGAGTGCAATGAAGGAGCGGCCACGGACTCGGACAAAGGGGCGGGAGCGCGATGCGGTTGCCACAGGGCGGGGCTAACGTCCGCTCCCGGTTCCGTCAACCGATTCGCCGATTCGATACGCGGTTTTGCGGACTATGGCTGTGGCACCACGCCCGGCGCCGGGGTGCCGGCGGGGGGCAGGGGCGCCGCAGCGCCGCGCGTGACCGGCGTCAGAGTCTCCGGCGTGCCGCCGATCGCCTGCACCGCCATCACCTGCCCGTAGCGGGTCTGCAATGCATAGCCCTGTGCGGCAACCTTGACACCGGGTTGCAGGAGGTTGGCGATCCCGGCGGCGGCGCCGGCCGGCAGGCGCAGCTCCGTGCCGTCGCCGAGCAGGGCGCCATCGGTTTCTCCGTCCGGGTTGTGCAGCGGGCGCAGCACGCGGCCGGACAGCGTGGCCTCCCGCGCCCCCGGCGGTGGCCGCCCCTGGGTGTCCTTGCGCCTGGGGGCGAGCAGGGGCGCCAGCGGCGCACCGGGTTCAGCCACGGCGGTGCCGGTGCGCGCGTCGGTCAGGCTGGCGGCGGCCAGCACGCCGGGCGTTCGGGTACGCCAGCCCTGCACGTGGACGCTGTCGCCCGGCTGCACTGCCGCCTCCAGACTCGCCGCAAGCCGCGTCGAGACGTGCACCTCGGTGCCGTCGTCGAGCAGCACGCCGTTGACCACACCGTCCGGGGCAAGGGTGAAGCTGCGTACGGTGCCGTCCACGCTGCTGCTGCCCTGGGCGCCGACGGGCAGCGCGGTGCCGGCTGGAAGCTCGGCGGCGAGCGCCGCAACAGGCAGTGCAGCGGCCAGCAGGATGATTCGCAGGGACATGGGTATCCTCCGTCGCGCGGCCCCACATCCCGAAGTCCGCCCGCAGCGCGAAGTTGCATCCGGTACGGCATACCGAAATAGTCTACAAGTCAAACCTTGCCATGTGCAAATAATTTACTGGATTTCGCCTCACAGCAGCACTATTCGTCTTACGAATTCGTAAGTATATACATCGGAATCGTAACAACAATCCGGGTAGGGGTTGCTCCCGCGCGAGGCGGAGGGGACGGTGGCGAAGACGGACAGCCTGTGCGTGACCCCGCGCGAGGTGGCGGCGACTGCGCTGCCTATGGGGCAGTCACGCGCACGGCCCCGCGTGAGGGTGGCGCCGCCCTCGACGGGCAGCGCATGAAAACTATCTCTCGTCCACAATGTTCTTTATATGTTCGGGCTATGCCACCCGTCCCGCCCCCGCTCTATGCCGAACTCGCCGCCGCCACCGCCTTCTCCTTACCTGCGCGGGGCCAGTCGGCCGGAAGAGATGGTGGCGGAAGCGGCGGCCCTCGGCCTCGCTGCCCTTGGCATCGCTGACCGCAACACGGTCGCCCGGGTGGTGCGCGCGCATGACGCGGCGAAGCAGGCCGGGTTGCGCCTGCTGGTCGGCAGTCGCCTCGTCTTCCGCGACGGCACGCCCGACCTGATCGCCTACCCCGAGGACCGCGCCGGCTGGGGGCAACTGACGCAATTGCTTACGCTCGGCAAGCGGCGTGCGCCAAAGGGCGATTGCCACCTCGACCGTGCCGACGTGCTCGGCCATGCCGCCGGGCTGGTGCTGCTCGCGCTACCGCCGGAGCGGCCGGACGCCACCTTTGCCGCGGCCTTCGCCGACCTGCGCGCGGTGCTGGGGCGCCGCCTGCATCTGGCCGCCGATCGCCGGATCGGCGCCACCGACGTGCAGCGGCTGCGCACTCTCGCCACCCTCGACGCCGGCTTCGCTGCCGTCAGCGAGCCGCTTTGTCACGCACCGGAGCGGCGGGCGCTGCATGACGTGATGACTGCGATCCGACTTGGCGCCACCGTCGAACGGGCGGATCACGCGCGTTGTCGAACGCGGAACGCCACCTCAAACCGGCCGCCGTGATGGCGCGGCTGTTCCGCGATCATCCAGGCGGCATCGCCCGCACGCTGGAAATCGTCGAACGCTGTCGCTTCTCGCTCGATGCCCTCGCCTACGAATACCCTGACCAGCCGATACCGGAAGGCACCACGCCAGACAAACATCTCGCGACACTCGCCTGGAAAGGCGCCGCGCACCGCTATCCGGCAGGCGTGCCGGAGAAGGTGCGCACCAACATCGCGAAAGAGCTCGCTCTGATCATGCAGCTTGGCTACGCGCGCTATTTCCTCGCCGTCCGTGACATCGTCCGCCACGCACGCGAGAAGGGCATTCTCTGCCAGGGTCGCGGCTCGGCGGCGAATTCGGTGGTGTGTTTCTGCCTCGGCATCACCGCCGTGGATCCGACCGAGATTGACCTGCTGTCCGAACGCTTCATCTCCGCCGAACGGCGCGAGCCGCCGGATATCGATGTCGATTTCGAACACGAGCGGCGCGAGGAGGCGATCCAGTACATCTACGACCGCCACAACCGCGACCGCGCCGGCATCGCCGCGACCGTGATCCATTACCGCCCGAAACTGGCGATCCGCAAAGTGGGTCACGCGATGGGATTGCCGGAGGACGCGACGGCAGCGCTGTCGGCGCAAAGCTGGGCTTCCGGCAACGAGTTGTGGCCCGACGCGCGGTTGCGCGAAATCGGCTTCGATCCGGCCGAGCCGCGGCTCCGCCGTACGATTGCGCTCGCCCGTGAACTGGTCGGCTTCCCGCGCCATCTGTCGCAGCATGTCGGAGGCTTCGTGCTGACGCGCGGCAAGCTGACCGAAACGGTGCCGGTCGGCCCGGCGGCGATGCCGGGGCGAAGCTTCATCGAATGGGACAAGGACGACATCGACACGCTCGGCATCATGAAGGTCGATGTGCTGGCCCTGGGGATGCTCACCTGCATCCGCAAGTGCTTTTCCCTGCTGCGGCAATGCCGCATGCCGACCGGCGATCTCGCGGGCATTCCTGGCGGCCGCAAGACCCTCACCCCAACCCTCTCCCGCAAGCGGGAGAAGGTGGCGGGCGCCGCGAGCCGGGTGGAGGGTTCGACCTCCCCACGCTCGCTGGCCTGCTCCCCCGCCCCGCCCTCGTCCTGCTCGCCGAGGCCGACGCGCTGCTGCACGTGGACGGCATCGTGCAACGTTCGCCCGAGGGTATCGTGCATATCGTCGCCGAGCGGCTGCACGATCGTTCGGCGGCGCTGCGCCGACTGGACACTCCGGGCCCCGCCGCCCCCCTCGCCCGCGCCGATGAGGCGGCGCATTCGCAGATGCCGCGCAATCGTCCTTTGCCACGCTCTCGCGACTTCCACTGATCGCCAGGGAGACGTTAGGCTTGCCGTCATGTCCTATCGATTGCGCCGACCCGCTGCCGCCGTGCGTGCGCCGCGCGACGAGATCGCCGGTATCATCGCCGAACGCCGATTCACGCTGGCGCTGCAGCCGGTTGTGAACGTGCGCGACCGCGTGCCCGACCATGCCGAGGCACTGCTCCGCATCGCCGTACCCGGCAGCCTGCCGCCGCGCGCCTTCGTCGCCGCCGCCGAGGCGGAAGGGCTCGGCCCAGCGCTGGATGCCGCAGTACTCGATGCCTCCCGCACTGCGCCGGCGCCGCTCTCGGTAAACATCTGCGCCCGCTCGCTGCAGCAACGCCACTTCGTCCGCACTGTGCTGGACGCCGCCCCAGCCGCGATCGAGTTGGTGCGCCTCGACACCCTCGACGATCTGGCCACCGTCGCCGCGGCTGTCGCCGAGCTGCGCGCCTGCGGCGTCCGGGTAATGCTGGATGCGGTTGACGGCGAGGCCGCCGCGCTCGCCCTGGCGCAGGTGGCGCGATTCGATGCGCTCAAGCTCGCCGGCAGCGTGCTGCGGGCAGCGATGGCGGGAGCGCGCGGGCGCGCGCTGCTGGAGGCGCTGTTGCGGCTGGCCGAGGCGCTGGGCACGCGCCCGATCGCCACTCAGATCGAAACTTTTCCGCAACTATGGGCCGCCGAACGTGCCGGTATCGAGCTGGTGCAAGGCTGGTTGCTGAGCGCGCCAACGACACTGCCGCCATGACCCTCGCCCCCCTGCTCGCCGCCTCGGGCGCCACCATCCTGCACGCCGTCACGGCACTCGCCGCATTCGTGCTAGGGCTGGTACAACTGCTTGCACTGAAAGGCACGCTTGCGCATCGGGCGCTCGGCTGGATCTGGGCAGTGCTGAT
>JAJZVE010000113.1 GCA_021845835.1 Pseudomonadota bacterium
AGCAAACATCGTACGATCCTGAGCCGGCATGCCCGATCGACACTCGACGCGCGGCGTCGATGTCTTCGAACAGCACAAGCTGACATTCACGCCTGACCATCAGCGCCGGCTCGGGCGGGGGCGCACCAGGTGCGAACGATTCGGCGGAAGCCGGTTCGAGAGCCGCCCGATTGCACAGCAACCGGTCGCACATCCTCCCAATGGGCCTGGATCAGCGCCTCGTCAATCCGGCCGGCGATAAAGGGTTCCAAGGCCGGCCATTGGGAGGCAGGGCCGCAGGTATAGAGCCGACGGTCGTGCAGGTTGGGAATGCGTGGGGCGAACCGGAATCCCAGCAAATGGCAGAGAGCGAACACATGATCGGAAACGCCCCCGCCATCGGTATGGTGCATAGTGATGGTGATGTCGGCACCGTGGTAGAGCAGATCCCCGTAGCGGACGATGAGATGGCCAAGCGTGAGACGCTGGAGCTGGTGCGTGCCCTCGACCGCCTTAGGCCTGCGCAGCGCGACCAAATCGAAGCGATGATCCGAGCCCTGAGCGGACGGTAGGGATCGCGTCAGCGGCGACTTGCCGTTGCTCGGCAGCGCGCAAGCCGAGCGACGGTCGTCGAGACCGGGCGCCAGCCACCCTGCTCCGGGTCTGGGAGCCCCATGTCGTCGGTGTGGAGGTGGAGCCGCTTGCTCTTGGCTGCCGCGGCGGGGTGGCTGTGCTGGAACGCCTTCAGCACATTTCTGGCGAAGACCTGGATCGCTGTAGTGCGCCTCATTCCATGGCCCTTTCCGCGTCCGCGATTGGCGCCCAAGACCAAATTCGGACATCGAAGCTATCGTAGGACCAAACCTGCATCGCGTCCGATAGCACTACCCGTTCCAGCAGTTGGCCAAGAGGGGTTCCTGAGGCGTCGTAAGGCCGCACGAGCAGCAGATAACGGGTCCTGGTGGGGGACCTGCTCAAGGCGCCTGACGTCGACCAGGAGGCTGTTGCCGGTGGCAGCTGCGATCTGCTCCATCGAGGGTACGATGGCGTTGGCGTCCAGGGAATATCGGGTCAGATCTCCGTGGCCATCGAAGCACTTGGGCTGGTAGCCCCCGCCGATAACCTTGAGCTCCGCAACCATGGGGACGACGGGGTCGGAGCCGGTGGGCCGCATGCCTGCAAGGTCGGCAACGCCGCCTTGCGGATAGCGGGTCGCCAGGGCCTCACTCAGAGCCTTGTGACCTGCCGACGCTGGCACGCCGGCGATCAGATCGCGGAGGACGTCGATATTGGGGATTTCGGCGAGGGCCATCGGGACAATCCATGCTGGGGCGTCCAAGGCTATGGGTACATTGACCATTTCGCGCAAGAGCAAATGTGCTGAGTCGGCCACGGGGCGGCTGTGACCTACCGACGCGGTGTCGGCAAGTCACAGGCCTGGGGGAGGCGTGAGATGGGCGGTCGCTACCATCGCCTTGCCAAGCCGGCTTCTCACAGCGGACCTAGGCGCCGGCGGTTTCGTTGGCAGTCGCGGACCTGTGAATTACCGACGGCCGGCCGGACGCCGAACGTCGGTAGATCACAAGTCCGCCGGCGTCGGCGTCACGAAAAAGGCCGCCACGGGGTGCCCGGGCGGCCTCTGTTGTGACTTACCGACTCCTCGGGTCAGCGCTTGCGCCAGGGCAGGTACGGGACCGATTCGGGGATCGGCGGCCTCGACGGGTGCAGGACCAGCCCGCCCTTGCCTTCTTCAACTTTGGCCTCGGGGTAGACGGCCAGCGCGAAAGTCAAGTTGCGGAGGAATTCCGGTCGGAATTGGCGCACCGCCTTGTAGGAGCCGCCGAATTGCTGGTGCAGCGAAAGCCAGGAAATCGATGTCGGCGCGTCGATGGCGTGGAGTCTGTATGCGAGCCAGATGTATATGTCTATGGCGACAGGTAGATCGATGATTTGGCGGAGTGCCGGCTCCCACACTGGAACGGGGTGTTCTTTCAGCTTCTTGAAGAAGGTGCCGTTGAGCTCGACTGTGTCCTGCCACAAGGTCCCTTGCCGAGCATCATTTTTTTCCTTGAAGTGAATCGCGTTCTCGACGAAGGCGCCGTTGCTGCGCTTTTCGGATACTTCGTCCTCTTCGAGGAAGGTTAGCCGGCAGGCCGAGATGCGTCGGGCCTGTTTGCGGATCTCCGCGTATTGTGACCCACCGACGCTGATGCCGACGCGACGAAGGAATTCGTGTAGTGATCCGCCGAGCTCGACGACCGGGTTGTTGGTCTGGATGGCTCGGGTCTGGAGGTACAGCAGTTGGACTCGCGCTTTGGCGCCGTACGGGATGCCGATGTAGTCTTCGTTTCTGTCCCGGCCGCTCTCTACCAGTAGGGTGACCTTGTGGCCCTCCTTGCGCCAGAGTGGCTGCTTGCAGTCCTTGTAGGGCAGGGCGGTTAGGCAAAAGCCGGAGTGGGTGATGCCGAGACGCTCGCTTTCCTCGGCCAGAATCTCGGCCGCCATGTCGATGGCGAGCTTTTCGTGCTTGGTCGAGACCATCGACCGGGCGACGTCGCGTCCGTGCGTCAACACCAAATCGTGGATGCGGCTCATGGGTGCCTCCTAGCCCTTGTGGCTACGGATTCCACGAATCCGGCCGGAAGGCAAGCTGTGAGTTGCCGACACCTGCCCTTGGGGGCTAGTTGTTTTTTTAGGTTATTAGATTCTCTATTTGATTCGTCGGCGACTCACAGGGGATTGCGCCGTTTCCCGTCAGTTTCTCACAGGGGGTTCCGCTGTTGTTCCGTCGGCAGATCACAAGCTGGCGTCGGCGGATTACAGGGGACATCTCCGAGAGTCGGTAGATCACAGGGGATCAACTGTGACGCCCGCCACAGGGATTGTACGGCGTCAGCGGGGTGTCGGCAAATCACAGATTCGACGGCGCGGGGTGCCCCAGGCCTGTGACTTACCGACGCGGTGGAGGGGCCCGGTGCCGGTGTGAGGTGTCGGTAGGTCACAAGTCGCCGCACCGGTGGTCTTGCTCTCCCGCTGCGTTTCCGCGCCGAATACGGTTGCGGGCCAGGATGCTCGGAACCAGTTCATCACGTAGAACACCCTAGCGCGCGGGGCGGCATGGCCGATAGCGCGACCAGGTCTTGGTCGGACGGTCACCTGGGTGGTCAAGCAACCTCGACACTCTATGGGCGGGCTCACTACCTCTCGCCACGATGGGGCGCTGCACAGCGTGACAGTCAGCATCGGAGGCGGGCACCAGCCCGCCTCCAAGCGTTCCGCGCCTTAGTGCAACGCGACGAGCGGCGGAAGCGCCCGCAGCACCAGCCCCTGCCGTGCCTTGCGGTGCACCTGCCGGCGGACAGCATCATCGGCGAATAGGCCAGAATCGACCCCCAGCGGTGACTTAGTCAGCCAGGCCAGGGTCTCGGCGTCGCGGCGCACGATGCGGCGCCGGACCTCGTCGGCACCCTGGGCCAGGACCCGCCGCCACTCCGCGCGGTGCCGGCTCTCCGACCCCTCCTCGGCCGCCCACTCGTTGAGTAGCTCGACGGCCCGGTTCAGTAGCTCGGGCTCGGTCGTCAGGCTGCGCGCGACGAGTCGGTGGGCGATCAGCCTCTTGCGCGCCTCCACGTCGGCGGTGGATACGAGCGAGGAGAGCACTGCCACCAGGTCGGGTCCGGCCCCGGTGAGGTCGATGCCCGCCGCTAGCCCCCACTCCGCCGCGCGTAGGTCCTCCTGGGCCAGCCAGGCCGGACGCGCGCCTCCCGGCACCAGCGGCACGCGGCTCTCGGCGGCTGGCAGGCGCCGCCTGATGTCGACAGCGTAGCCGAGTAGCGGCGAATCGACGGGGGCGGTCAATCCGCACAAGGGAAGCGTTCCGGCAATCGGCGCCTACACCCACGTTTCCAGCCGGTATGCGCCGTATCATTGCAAGCCGATCTCGGTGGCCGACGGCGAGGCGCTCCATGTCCTGGACGGTCACGGGGTCGGCTACGGCGGATCTCATCGCCGATGGCACGGCCTCACGAACGGCATCATCCATCCCCTCAAAGAAGTAGCTGACCGAGACGCCGAGCACGCGGGAAAAGTCGAACAGCCGGCTCGCCCCAACACGGTTGGCGCCTCGTTCGTACTTCTGCACCTGCTGGAAGGTCACGCCCAGAGCCGCACCGAGGCGCTCCTGGCTCATGCCAAGCAGGGTGCGGCACTGGCGCACCCGCGCGCCGACGTGGACGTCAATCGGATTGGGGGTAAACCCAACAGTCTTGTCACCAGCCGCCAAATCGCTCAGTCGAGGGAAAGCCTGGCGTTCATGTCCAGTTCGAACCGGCCATACGGGTTGACGTGATCCCAGATGAGCGGCGTCAGCGCGCTGAGGTCACGCGGACCGAGTCTTCCCTGCCAATGCGGCTTCGCCAGCACCTGCTGGAGCATCAGGGTGTTGATGTAGACCAGACAATTCTGAAGCAGATGCAGGGCCAGCATGCTGATTTCGTGATCCTCCCGCCGGTTGCTGGTCATCTCGCCACGGCGGGCAAAGAACACGAAGTCGTTGGCGCCGTTCCACTGCTCGATGACGTTCAGCCCCTCGTTGATTTCCCGGCGCAATGCCTCGCTGTGCAGGTAGCGGCAGAGAAAAATTGTCTTGACCGCCCTCCCCAGTTCCGCGAACCCCCTGTAGGTCGGATGCTGCACGTTGTTTCTGGTGAACCGCCGCAGGATCGCCTCGGTCTCGGCGGTGCCCAGCCGCACGGCGGTCACGTACTTGACCATCTGATCGTACTGCTGGCGGACGGTTTCCCAGTCGACCGGCTTCGTCAACGCCGATTGCAAATTCGGATAGGCGTCGGGCTGGCCGGCCTCCGGCCGCGAGAGCTTCTGGGCATTGATCGCCTTCAGCCGGGGCATCAGATGGAAGCCCAGCAGGCGGCAGAAGGCGAAGGCGACCGTGCTCTGGCCATGGGAATCGACGTATTGCCGATCGACCTCCATTTCGGTGCAGTGATGCACGACGCCTTCGATCATCGACGCCACTTCGGACGATGACGGCGACTTCAGTTGTGAATGGATGCACAGGGACTTCCGTTCGACGTGCCAGTAGATCATGACACCGCGCCCACCGTATCGAACGTGCCATTGTGTGGTCAGGTTCTGATCCCAGGCCCCGAAATGCTTCGAGTCCGACGCGCAGGATGTCGTTCCATCGCCCCAAAGGGCCGGGCTGCGAGCATGGAGCGTCCCGTCGGTCACGAGCGCAACGGCGCGGCGCAACGCATCGACGGTCAGGTATCGGCGGCGGACGTAAGCCAAGTCCTTGTCAGTGACGCCGGATTCGAGGCTTGCCATCCGTTGCAGGCCGGCATTGGTGCCGAGGCCATGCAGACAAAGCAGAAGTCGCGGTCGAAGGACGGCCCGGTCCATGGTCTCGTAGGCGGTCGGGCTTTTGAGAGCGTCCGTGAAACCCAGCCGAAGATCGGTCTCCTTGACCATATCGAGCAGGCTGGTCATCGGCCAGGTGCTGGTGATTTCGGCCTTGAGCGCAGCCAAATTCGGCGGATCTGGCTGCGGCTCGAACGGGGTCACCGTGATGGTCCCGCCGCGCTTGCTGGTGATACACACCAGCGGATTGTGCGGCAGTCCGGAATCCAGCGTGGAGAGCGCTTCCCGCATTTCGGCCTGAACATCCGCGATGAACCGGTCTGGATCGAGCGGCAGGTCCAGGACCTGGTAGTAGGCGCGTCGCTGCGCGTCAAAATCGGTGGGCAGGTCCTCGTCGGGGTTGCGGTAGCGGTTGGCGCCGACCACCCAGATTTCCTTGCAGCGCAGTTTCCGCCGCAAGGCTTCGAGAACGCAGATTTCATAGGTGATGCGGTTGACCCGTTCCCGCCCGTCGGGTGCCCTCTCGACCGCCGCCTCACGCCAAAGGCCGGCCGCCACGCCGTCGATCGGCACGACCTCGCCCGGCGGGAACAGGTGAACGGTGCTGTCGGCGTAGCGCTTCAGAAGATCCAGGGCATCGATGACCGGGCGGTGATGCTCGTTGTTGGAGCGGAATTCCAGCTTCCGCAGGATTTCCGGGACCATGCGACGGTAATGGCCCTTGTAGGAATTGCGGATGACCGTGCGCAGGGTGCTGCGGTAGGCGGGGCCGGTCGCCCTCCATTCCTTGACCAGGTCACGGAGCGTCTGCTTGCCGACGACGGGAAACACGACCTCCCGCACGATGCCATCGGGCTGCTCAAGCGAGGCGTCGGCGAGTTCGAACAGGATGTTCTGCTTTCCGGTGATGCGCTTCAGGTCGTTGAGCATCTCGCGCTCGACCCGACGTTCGGCGCGCGCACCAATGTGATGGATGGTCTCGATCAGCAGGTCGATCCCGTCATCCGTCAGGCTGCGCCCGCGCAGATGGATGTAGGCGGCCAACCAGGTCAGGCGGGCCGCCTCGGGGTGGCGGCGCAGTTCGTAGGGGGCCTCGACAGCAACCCGGCGGCGATAGCGCTCCACATCGTGCGGCCGGGCCGAGCGGAACAGGTCGTCGGGCAAACCGATCTCCCGGACGAGGTCCAACTTCGCCAATTCGTCCTGGATGCTGGCCAGGCTTGGCCGACCGGGGCTGTCGCGCAGGCGCAGCAGCAGCGCCGGAGCCGTGGACGGGATGCCTTCGCCGCTGATGTCAGCGGCCGGGCGGAGTAAGGCATCCAACCGGACGCGCGTTTCCGGGGCAAGCTGGGCGACGGTCGATGCGCAAAATTGCTCATCATATGCCCGCAGGGCTGCCCGGATAACCCGGTCAACCCGGTCCGGCGACGGCGGCTCGATGCGGGAGTCCCGACACCATTGTTCGACAAGGCCAAGCGGGGGCTCGGGATCCGACCCCACGGCGGCGACCTGACCCGTGAGCCACTGTTCCAGGCGGTCGGCGTCGGCAACCGTCGCTTCCCGGAAACCGAAGAAGGACCGGATTTCCGCACGGTTGCGCTCGACCGTGCGGCCGGTCACAGGGATGGGCGCCGTGGGGACCGTGGCACCGATCTGGGCAGCGACGTCCATGAAGTGGGCTTCGTCGATCTCGGTCCCGCCGCGCAGAAATCGGCCGTGAACCCGGAAAAACAGAAGCAGAACGGCGAAGGCTAGGCGGTTGCCGTGATGCTTGGCGGTGACCAGCGATCGCTCTGCGTCGGTTAGAATCCAACTATCGGAATGGGCATCGTCTCGAATGTGATCAAGCGGCAGGGCCGTCATTGTCCGCCGCCTCGTCGAGATAGGTGTACAGCGTCTCACGGCTGATGCCGAAGTCTCGTGCCACCTGAGCCTTGGCAACGCCAGCCGCGATCCTGTCTCGCATCTCCTGTATTCGCTCGGGGCTGAGCGACTTCTTGCGACCGCGATAGACACCGCGTTTCTTTGCCAGGGCGATTCCTTCGCGCTGCCGCTCGCGGATCAGGGCGCGCTCGAATTCAGCAAACGCCCCCATGACCGACAACATGAGCGTAGCCATCGGCGAATCCTCGCCGGTGAAGGTCAGTCCCTCCTTGACGAATTCGACCCGAACGGCGCGCTTCACCAGCTTCTGGACGATGGCCCGCAGGTCGTCAAGATTGCGCGCCAGCCGGTCCATGCTGTGGACGACAACAGTGTCGCCTTCCCGGGCGAATGAGAGCATTGCATCAAGCTGGGGACGCTGGGCATCTTTTCCGGATGCCTTGTCCACGAACGTCCGATCGACACGAACGCCGTCGAGTTGTCGATCGCTATTCTGATCGACGGTGCTGACCCGGATGTAGCCGATGCGCTGCCCCTGCACGGCGTTTCCCCCACCAAGTGTCAAGTTGACATCTTAGACCAGCGGCGGCCCCTGTCAATCAATCCAGGGCTCCACCCTAGTTGGACGCATTCTGGCGGACGGATCTGACGCCAAGTTGGGGTGTACCTCAACCCGACACCGAGGACGGCAGTGGACCAAGGGTGGCGGGGTGTCGAGTCGTCTTGCGTGTCCTCGCCTGCGAGAGTATGCCGCAGCCTGACCAGCTCACATCCTTCGTGCGGCTCAGACCCGATCTGGTCGGGGCCGCACGAAGTGGTGGTGGCTGGGAGCGGACGCCTTGCTGGATCGGCTTTTCCGCGCTCTGCAGTCAGGAACTTGCGGACATCGTCGGGTAATCCGTGTAGCCGCGCTCTTCGCCCTGGTAGAACGTCGCTGGGTCGGGCTGATTGAGCGGCGCCCCGGCCTTGATCCGCGCAACAAGGTCGGGATTGGCAAGGAACGCTGAGCCAAACGACACAAAATCTGTCTCACCGGCGGTGATGGCCGCTTCCGCGCGTTCGGCATCGTACCCGCCGTTGGCGATGTAATTTCCACCGAAGCTGCGTATCTGCTCAACCCGCCCCCGGCTGGCACGGGTATAGGGTAGGGTGATAGGGGTTCGCACAAGGTCTTGACACGGGGTGCGGTTCGGGATTCAACCAGCGGATGACTCCGCTGCCGCCGCTGCCCGATCTTTCCCAGCTTTCGCACGACCAGAAAGACGCGCTGATTGTCGCCCTGTGGTCGCAAGCCCGGCAGGTTGCGGCACTGACGGCACGGGTGGCGGAGTTGGAGGCGAGGCTGAATGAGCCGCCGAAGACGCCGGACAATTCCAGCACGCCGCCGTCGAAGGGGCAGAAGGCCAACCGCGAGGGCAAGGGCAAGCGGACCGGGCCGCGCGCGGGCAGCGTCGGGCGCAAGGGTGGCGGCCGGGCGCTGGCGGTGGAGCCGGACCAGTTCGTCACCGCCAAGGTGGCGCGGTGCGGCGGCTGCGGGACGGCCCTGGGTGACGGCGATCATGTCCTGCATGGCCGCTACGACAAGATCGACCTGCCGCCGGTTCGGCCTGTGGTGACGCGGGTGGAGCGCTACGCCGGGCATTGCCCCTGCTGCGGCGGGGTGACGGTGGCCCCCGTCCCCGAGGGCCTGGAGGACGGTTCGCCGTTCGGTCCCGGCATCGTCGCGGCGGCGATCTACCTGCGCTTCGTCCACGCCATCAGCTACCAGCGCCTGAGCCGCTTGTTTCTGCACCTGTTCGCCCTGTCGGTGAGCGAAGGCGCCTTGGACGGCATGTTCCGCCGCGCCAAGCCGCTGTTCGACGGCGAGGTGGACGCCATCCTCGCCCGCCTGCGCCGCTCCCGCGTGGTCTGCTCCGACGAGACCGGCGTGCGCATCGACGGCAAGTCCTGCTGGAACTGGGTGTTCCAGAACGATGCCGTGGTCATCCACGTCATCCGCAAAACCCGGGCGGCCTCGGTGGTGGCCGAGGTGCTCGACGGCCACCGCCCCGCCATCTGGGTTTCCGACCTCTACGGCGGCCAGCAGGGGCATGCCGATGCCTGGCAGGTCTGCCTCGCCCACCAACTGCGCGACTGCCAATACGCCATCGAGGCCGGGGATGGGGTCTTCGCCCCCCGCATGAAAGCCCTGCTGCTGCGCGCCTTCGTCGTCGCCCGCCGACGGCGCAACTTGGCCGAAAGCACCCGGTGCGAATACCGGCGACGGCTGGATCGCGACCTCGACGCCATCATGGTGCTCGCCCCGGACAACAAGCACGGCAAACGTCTGCGAAAGCGCTACGCCAAGGTCCGTGGCAGCCTCTTCACCTTTCTGGACCATCCCGACGTCGCCCCCGACAACAACGGCTCCGAGCGCGAGTTGCGCCCCACCGCCACCTACCGCAAGGTCACCGGCGGCTTCCGATCCGATTGGGGCGCAGACTTCTTCGCCGCAATCCGCTCCGTCGTCGGCACCGCCGCCAGACGCGGCATCGACGCCTATGCTGCCATCCTCAACACCCTACGCGGGCAGTCCGTCCTCGCTCCGGGTTGAGCTGATACGAAGCTGCGCTTGAACGCAAGGAAGCCGAACTCGCTTTTGCCCAGACGGCACATGCTTGTTAAGTTGTCCTAGTGCAGTGACTCATTCAGATGGTGCAGGCAAGCGGCTGAGTTTGGCGAGGATGGTCTCGGCGGGCTTGGTCCATACGAAGGGTTTGGAGGAGCGGTTGTGCTCCTTGATGTAGCGGCGGATGGCCTCCTGGAGGTCGGCGACGGACTTGAAGACACCGCGGCGGATGCGTCTGCGGGTGATGATGGAGAAGAAGCCTTCGACAGCATTGAGCCACGAAGCCGATGTGGGGGTGAAATGGAAAACCCAGCGCGGATGATCGGCCAGCCATTCCCTGACCTTGGGGTGCTTGTGGGTGGCGTAGTTGTCTGCGATGGCGTGGATGACCTTTCCCGCTGGAACCGCCCGCTCCACGGCGTTAAGGAACTTGATGAATTCCTGGTGGGTGTGCTTGGGCATGCAGCGGC
Organism: Pseudomonadota bacterium; assembly: GCA_021845835.1. The sequence continues at coordinate 10,321 of JAJZVE010000113.1, forward strand.
CGACCACTGTGCCGTCGAGGATATTGAGGGCGGCGAACAGGGTGGTGTGGTCGGGCCGATGAAATCGCCACCGCAGGCCGATCCAATCCGCCACCTGAGGCCGATTGAAAGCGCCACCCCAGGCCGGTGATTTCGCCACCCCCTT
>JAJZVE010000114.1 GCA_021845835.1 Pseudomonadota bacterium
CGCTCGGCACCTGGCTCGGCTTCACCGACGGCACGATCGGCGAGACCGGCCGCTTCATCGGCCTGGGCAACTTCATCTCGATCGCCAACGACTACGTGTTCCGCCTGGTGGTGTTCAACACCATCTTCTACACCGTGGTCGCCAGCGCGCTGAAGCTGCCGATCGGGCTGTACCTGGCATTGCTGCTCAATCGCCGGCTGCCGTTCGCCTCGCTGCTGCGCGCGATCGTGCTGCTGCCGTTTGTGGTGCCGACCGTGCTGTCGGCGATCGCGTTCTGGTGGATCTTCGATTCGCAGTTTTCCATCATCTCCTGGGCACTGATGCGGCTCGGCCTGATCGACCACTACATCGACTTCCTCGGCGATCCGTGGAACGCGCGCTGGTCGGTGATCGCGGCGAATGTCTGGCGCGGCGTGCCGTTCGTCGCCATCACGCTGCTCGCCGGGCTGCAGACCATTCCGCCCTCGCTCTATGAAGCAGCGATGCTGGACGGCGCCGGGGCGTGGCAGCGCTTCCGCTTTATCACGCTGCCGCTGCTCAAGCCGATCGTTGCCGTGGTGATGACGTTCTCGGTGCTGATGACGTTCGCCGACTTCCAGTTGATCTACTCGATCACTCGCGGCGGCCCGATCAACGCCACGCATCTGCTGGCGACGCTGTCGTTCGAGCGCGCCATCACCGACGGCCATCTCGGCGAAGGGGCCGCAATCGCGGATGCGATGATCCCGTTCCTGGCCGCCGCCATCCTGTTCAGCTATTTCGGCCTGCAACGCCGCGGCCGGGGCGAGCGGGGATAGCGGCATGGCCCGTCCGCCGCCCGAAGGCATCGCGCATCTGGACCGCACGTGGCGGCGGCTGCCGACGCTGTGGCTGCCGCTCGGCGCGATGCTGTGCTTCCTGCTGTTCCCGTTCTACTGGATGGTGACGACCACCTTCAAACCCGATGCCGAGCTCTACGACTTCAGGCACTACAACCCGCTGTGGGTGGCGCATCCGACGCTGGAGCACGTGCGCAGGCTGTTCGTGGAGACCGACTATCCGTCGTGGTGGCTCAACACGATGCTGGTCACGGTCGCCGCCACGCTGCTGTCGGTGGCGATGAGCGTCGGCGCCGCCTACGGCGTCGAGCGGCTGCGCTTCCGCGGATCGGCATATGTCGGACTGGCCATCTTCCTCGCCTATCTGGTGCCGCCGAGCATCCTGTTCATCCCGCTCTCCACCATCATCTTCCGGCTCGGCCTGTTCGACACCGACTGGGCGCTGATCGTCGCCTATCCGACCTTCCTGGTGCCGTTCTGCAGTTGGCTGCTGATGGGCTATTTCCGCACCATCCCGTTCGAGCTGGAGGAATGCGCGCTGATCGACGGCGCCTCGCGGCTGCAGATTCTGTGGCGGATCACGCTGCCGCTGGCGGTGCCCGGCCTGATCTCGGCCGGCATCTTCGCCTTCACGCTGTCATGGAACGAGTTCATTTACGCGCTGACGTTCATCTCCTCGTCCGAGAACAAGACCGTGCCGGTGGGCGCGATCACCGAACTGGTGAACGGTGACGTCTATCACTGGGGCGCGCTGATGGCGGCGGCGCTGCTCGGGTCCTTGCCGGTGGTGGCGCTCTATTCGCTGTTCGTCGAACACTATGTTTCCAGCCTGACCGGCGCAATCAAGGAATAGCGGCTTCGTACCGGCGAGCGGAGATTGCCACCTGCTGCCCTTACCCGCACGATGGCGTGTGTGAAGAAGTTCACGCTTCATCTGGAAGGTTGCCTTTAGTGGAACGGCTCGTGTGCCGGTGCCGATGCCCTGACGCGGTCAGCGCGTCACAGCCGGGACTGGATCGCGGGCCAGCCGGGCTTGCCGTCCGCCGTGGTCACGCCGTCCAGCCAGGGCCTGATCGCATCCCTGTTCTTCCTGGCCCACACGGCGACCGCCTTCGCCGGGTCCATCTTCTTGTTGAGGATGAGGTTCATCATCTCGTCCTCGCCGGCGAGCGAGAACTTCTCGTTCTGCAGCAGTCTGGCGACGTTCGGGCATTCCTGCGCGTAGCCGGCGCGGACATTGGTATAGACCGTCGCGCCACCGAAGTTCGGGCCGAACGTGTCGTCACCGCCGGTCAGATACGATATCCTGTACATTGTGTTCATCGGATGCGGCTCCCAGCCGAGGAACACGATCGGCTTCTTGCCCCGGTAGTCCTTCTCGAGCTGCGACAGCATGCCCTGCTCGCTGGATTCGACGAGCTGGAACTTGCCGAGGCCCCAGCGATTCTCCTTGATCAGGTCGAGCACGTGGCGGTTGCCATCGTTGCCCGGCTCGATGCCGTAGATTCTGTAGCTCAGATCCTTGCCGAATTTCTGGATGTCGCTGAAATCGTGCAGCCCATTGTCATAGAGGTACTGCGGCACCGCCAGCGTGTATTTCGCCCCCTCCAGGTTGGCGTTGAGCACATCGACCGACCTGTCGTCCACGAACGGCTTGCGGTCGGCCTCCATCGACGGCATCCAGTTGCCGAGGAACACGTCGAGGTTCTTGTTCTTCAGCGACTGGTAGGTGACGGGGACGGACAGCACCGTGATCTTCGGCTGGTAGCCGAGATCCTTGAGGATCATGCCGGTCAGCGCCGTGGTCGCGGTCACGTCGGTCCAACTGATGTCGGAGAGGCGCACCACCTTGCAGGAAGCCGGATCGGCTGCCCGGGCGGCGGGCGCGGCCAGCCCGAGCAGGGCGCCGGCAGCGGCGGCAAGCATGGTTCGGCGCATCAGTCTTCGCTCCCTCTGGTTTCCATGCCCGCTCAGCGGGATAGTTATTAAATGCACATTCAGCGGAGATTGCCTAGCGGGCCTTGACAGGGGCAGGACATTAACTGAGCATTCAGTTCCAATCCCGCGGGGGCAGCATGTCGCACGCCGCGCCGCCGCCCGGCCACGCGGCGCCGAAAGACGGCCGGCGCCAGCGATTGATCGAGACCACGCTCGATACGCTTGCCGACTATGGCTATGTCGGAACGACGCTGGCCCGCATCGCCGCGCGCGCCGACATCTCCCCCGCGCTGCTCGTGCATTATTTCGGCGACAAGGACCGGCTGATGGAAGCCGCCTTCCGTGCCCTCGCCGCCCGCCTGTCCGCCGGCGTCTCGGCCCGGCTGCAAATGGCGCGTGGGGCACGCGCACGGGTGCAGGCGGTGATCGACGCCAATCTGGCGCCGGAGGCGTTCACGCCGCGCGTCGGCGCGGTGTGGCTGGCGTTCTGGGGCCAGGTGGTGCACGCGCCGCGGCTCAGGCGCGTGCAGACGGTGCATCAGCGCCGCATGCTGTCGAACCTGTGCCAGCCGCTGCGCGCTGTCATGCCGGCCGAGCAGGCACGCCAGCTTGCCGCCATGATCGCCGCCCTGATCGACGGCGTATGGCTGCACGCCGCGCTTTCCGAATGGCGCGAGGCCGACAGCGAGGCGGCGCGCGCGATGATCGCCGCCCTTCTGGACAGCCGCTTTTGGCAGGAGCCGGAACCGGCATCCGCTATCCGGACATCCAGTACCATTGCCTGCCGCTCGCCGTGACCTATGACGGCAAGTCACTGCTGCCGGCCGCCAATGCACCTGTGCATGTTGCGCCCGACCGGCGGACGGCGCAGAGATGACGCGGCCCGCGACGACGGATGACCGGACGATGCAAAGCTTTTCCGCCTTCTCCCTGCTCCGCCGCACCCTGGGCGGCCACGCCGGCTGGCAGCCGCACTGGCGCGCGCCGGAGCCGAAGCCGGCCTATGACGCGGTGATCATCGGCGGCGGCGGGCACGGGCTGGGGACGGCCTATTTCCTTGCGAAAGAGCACGGGCTGCGCAACATCGCCGTGCTCGAACGCGGCTGGCTCGGCGGCGGCAATACCGGGCGCAACACCACCATCATCCGCTCCAACTACCTGTTCGACGAGAGCGCGGCGCTGTACGATCATGCGGTGAAGCTGTGGGAAGGACTGTCGCAGGAGCTGAACTACAACGTCATGTACAGCCCGCGCGGCGTGCTGATGCTGGCGCACACCGTCCATGACGCGCAGGTGTTCAGGCGCCACGTCCACGCCAACCGCGCCAACGGCGTCGATAACGAATGGCTGACGCCGCAGCAGGCCAAGGACTTCTGCCCGCCGCTGAATATCTCGCCCGATCTGCGCTATCCGGTGCTGGGGGCGGCGTTGCAGCGGCGCGGCGGCACGGCGCGGCACGATGCAGTCGCCTGGGGGTTCGCGCGCGCGGCCGATGCGCTCGGCGTCGATATCATCCAGAACTGCGAAGTCACCGCCATCCGCCGCGGCCGCGACGGCGCGGTGGAGGCGGTGGAGACGTCGCGCGGCACCATTCGTACCAAGAAGATCGGCGTGGTGACGGCGGGGCACACCAGCGTCGTCATGGCGATGGCCGGGCTGCGCGTGCCGCTGGAAAGCTTCCCGCTGCAGGCGCTGGTCAGCGAGCCGGTGAAGCCGGTGGTTCCCTGCGTGGTGATGTCCAACACCGTGCATGCCTATATCAGCCAGTCCGACAAGGGCGAGCTGGTGATCGGCGCGGGCACGGATGCGTTCGTGTCGTACAGCCAGCGCGGCGGGCTGCATGTTCCGGCGCACACGCTGGATGCGATCTGCGAGCTGTTCCCGATGTTCCGGCGCATGCGCATGCTGCGCAACTGGGGCGGCATCGTCGATACCACGCCGGACCGCTCGCCGATCATCGCGCGCACGCCGGTGCCGGGGTTGTATGTCAATTGCGGCTGGGGCACCGGCGGATTCAAGGCGACGCCGGGCTCGGCGCATGTGTTCGCCTGGACGATGGCGAAGGACGCGCCGCACCCGATCAATGCGGCGTTCACGCTGGAACGGTTCCGCGACGGCCACCTGATCGACGAGGCCGCCGCCGCGGCGGTCGCGCATTGAGGAACGGCAAGCAATGCTGCTGATCGACTGCCCCTATTGCGGCAAGCGCCCCGAGATCGAGTTCGCCTATGGCGGCGAGGCGCATATCGCTCGGCCGGCGGACCCGTCGGCGCTGAGCGACGAGCAATGGGCCGAATACCTCTACCTGCGCAGCAACCCGAAGGGGCGCCACGCCGAACGCTGGCGCCACGTGCATGGCTGCGGCCGCTTCTTCAACGCGCTGCGCGACACGGCGAGCGACTTCTTCGTCGCCACCTACAAGGTCGGCGAGGCACGACCCGATACGGCGGAGATGCGGAGGGTCGCGGAATGACCACTCCCTTCCGCACTGCCGCCGGCGGCCGTATCGACCGCGCGCAGCCGCTGCGCTTCAGCTTCGACGGCCGCGCCTGGCACGGCGTCGCCGGCGACACGCTCGCCTCCGCGCTGCTCGCGAACGGCGTGCATCTGGTCGGGCGATCGTACAAATACCACCGCCCGCGCGGCATCCTCTCGGCCGGGTCCGACGAGCCGAACGCGCTGGTGACGGTCGCGCGCGATGCCGCGCGCACCACGCCGAACCTGCGCGCGACGCAGATCGAGCTGTACCGGAACCTGCGCGCCGACAGCCAGAACCGCTGGCCGTCGCTCGACATCGACGTCGGCATCGTCAACGATGTCATGTCGCCGCTGCTGCCGGCCGGGTTCTACTACAAGACCTTCAAATGGCCGGCCTGGGCCTGGAAGCGGCTGTACGAGCCGGTGATCCGCGCCGCCACCGGCCTGGGCCGCGCGCCGACGCGGCCCGATCCCGACCGCTATGCCAACCGCTACGCGCATTGCGACGTGCTGGTCGTCGGCGCCGGGCCGGCGGGAATCGCCGCCGCGCTGGTCGCCGCCGATGCCGGCGCGCGCGTGATCCTGTGCGACGAGCAGGCGGAATTCGGCGGCTCGCTGCTCGCCGAAACCGCCGCAGCGATCGCTGGCAGGCCGGCGCAGGCGTGGCTGGCCGATGCGGTCGCGGCACTGGCGCGCAACCGGCGCGTGGTGCTGCTGCCGCGCACCACGGCGTTCGGCTATTTCGCGCACAACATGGTGGGACTGGCGGAGCGCGTCACCGACCATCTGGCCGCCCCGCCACCGCATCTGCCGCGCGAGCGGCTGTGGCAGGTGCGGGCGCAGGAGGTGGTGATCGCCGCCGGCGCGCTGGAGCGCCCGCTGGTGTTCCCGCACAACGACCGGCCCGGCGTGATGCTGGCCGACGCCGCGCGGACCTATGCCAATCGTTACGGCGTGCGCGTCGGCCGCAGCGTCGTGGTGGCGACGGCGCATGACAGCGGCTATCGCGCCGCCCTCGACCTGCACGCGGCCGGCATCGTTGTCGCCGCCATCGCCGACGCGCGCGCCGAACCGGGCCAGGCCGCGGAGACGGCGCGGGCCGCCGGCCTGCGCGTGCGCACCGGCACCGTGGTCTCGACCACGGGCGGGCGGCGGCGCGTCACCTGGGCCGGGCTGATGCCGGCCGGCGGCGGCGGCGTGGAGCCGGTGCCGTGCGATGCGCTCGCCATGTGCGGCGGCTGGACGCCGAGCGTGCATCTGTTCAGCCAGTCCCGCGGCAAGTTGCGCTACGAGCCGGAGCTGCAGGCCTATGTGCCGAACCTGTCGGTGGAGCGCGAACGCTCGGCCGGCGCCTGCCGCGGCGTATTCGGCCTCGCCGCGGCGCTGGCCGACGGCGCGGCGGCGGGCGAGGCGGCGGCACGGGCGGCCGGGCATGGCGGGACGAAGGTGTCGCGGCTCGCGGTCGCCGACGCAACCGCGTTCGGCGGCGGCGGCACGCTCGGGCTGGCGCCCGGCGTCGCGGCGAAGCAGGCGTTCGTCGATTTCCAGAACGACGTGACGGCGAAGGACCTGAAGCTCGCGACGCAGGAGGGCTACCGCTCGATCGAGCACGTCAAGCGCTACACCACGACCGGCATGGCGACCGATCAGGGCAAGACATCGAACATGAACGCGCTCGGCATCGTCGCCGCGGCGCTCGATGCGCCGGTGCCGCAGGTCGGGCTGACCACGTTCCGCATGCCGTACACGCCGGTGACGTTCGGCAGCTTCGCCGCCCTCGCCCGCGGCGACCTGTTCGACCCGATCCGCCGCACCCCGGTCCACGACTGGGCGGCGGCACAGGGTGCGGTGTTCGAGGATGTCGGGCTGTGGAAGCGCGCCCGCTATTTCCCGCGCGCCGGCGAGGACATGCACGCCGCGGTCGCGCGCGAATGCATCGCAGTGCGCACCGCAGTCGGCCTGTTCGACGGCTCGACGCTGGGCAAAATCGAGATCGTCGGCGGCGATGCCGCGGAGTTCCTCAACCGCATGTACGTCAACGCCTGGAGCAAGCTCGGCGTGGGCCGCTGCCGCTACGGCATCCTGTGCCGCGAGGACGGGTTCGTGACCGACGACGGCGTGATCGGCCGCATCGCCGCCGACCGCTTCCACGTCACCACCACCACCGGCGGGGCCGCGCGGGTGCTGGCGATGATGGAGGACTACCTGCAGACCGAGTGGCCGGAGCTGGACGTCTGGCTCACCTCGGTGACGGAGCAATGGGCGGTGATCGCGGTGCAGGGGCCGCGCGCGCGCGACGTGCTGGCACCGCTGGTCGAAGGCATCGACATCGCGCGCGCGGCGTTCCCGCACATGAGCGTGGCCGAGGGGCGCGTTGCCGGCGCGCCGGCGCGGCTGTTCCGCGTCTCCTTCACCGGCGAACTCGGCTTCGAGGTCAACGTGCCGGCGGATTATGGCCGCGCCGTGTGGGAAGCGGTGTTCGCCGCCGGCCAGGCGCACGGCCTCACGCCGTATGGGACGGAGGCGATGCACGTGCTGCGCGCCGAGAAGGGCTACATCATCGTCGGGCAGGAGACCGACGGCACGGCGACGCCGGACGATGCCGGGGTCGGCTGGGCGGTCGCGAAATCCAAACGCGACTTCGTCGGCAAGCGTTCGCTTGCGCGGGCGTCGATGACGGCGCCGGGGCGCAAGCAACTGGTCGGCCTGCTCACCGAGGATCCGCATCTGGTGCTGGAGGAAGGCGCGCAGTTGGTGGACGATCCGGCGCAGGCGGTGCCGATGCAGCTCCGCGGCCATGTCACCTCGGCCTATTTCAGCCCAAGCCTCGGCCATTCGATCGCGCTGGCGATGGTCGCCGACGGGCGGTCGCGCGTGGGGCGGAAGATGTTCGTGCCGATGCCCGGCGGCGCCGTTGCGGTGCAGGTGACGGCGCCGGTGTTCTACGACCCCGAGGGAGTGCGCCTCGATGCCTGACGCCGCCCGCGTCCTGCCGCTGGCCGGCTTCGCGCCGCTGCCCGGCCGGGCGGTGACGCTCGCCGCCGCGCCCCCCGCCGCCCGCTTCATCCTGCGCGCGCGCCCGGCGGCGATGGCGGCGGCAGGGCCGCTCGGCCTCCGCCTGCCGGTCGTCGCCTGCCGGTCCGCGACGGCCGGCAATGTCGCGGCGCTGTGGGTGGGGCCGGACGAGTGGCTGCTGCTGGCGCCGGAGGCGGAGGGACCCGCCCTGCGGACACGGCTGGAAGCCGCCCTGGCGGGATTGCCGCACGCGCTGGTCGATGTCGGGCATCGACAGGGCGCCATGCTGCTCGGCGGGCCGCAGGCGGTGGCGGCGCTGAACGTCGGCTGTCCGCTCGACTTCGATCCGGACGCCTTCCCGATCGGCATGTGTACGCGCACCGTGCTCGGCAAGGCGGAGATCGTGCTGTGGCGCACCGGCGCGGAGGCGTTTCGCGTCGAGGCGTGGCGGTCGTTCCTGCCCTATGTCTGGCGCTTCCTGGAGGAAGCGGCGCGCGAATTCGTGTCCGGTTGAGGTTCGGGGGGTGGCGGCCTATGTTCCGCCCATGGTCTCGGATCGCCTCACGCCTTGCACGCGGTACCGGCCCCGGGCCGTGCGACGGTGAACGCGCTGTCGTTCGACACGCTGGCGTTTGCGCGTCGGATGGAGGCGGTCGGCTTCACGCGCCAGCAGGCGGAGGCCCTGGCCGAAGAACAGGCCAAGCTGATCGACGAGCGTCTGGCCACCAAGAGCGATATCGAACTCATCCGCCACGACATCGAGGCGCTCAAGCAGACGACCAAGGCCGACATCGAGGCGCTCCGGCAGACGACCAAGACCGATATCGAACTCATCCGCCACGACATCGAGGCGCTCAAGCAGACGACCAAGGCCGACATCGAGGCGCTCAGGCAGACGACCAAGGCCGATATCGAGGCGCTCCGGCTGGCCACCAGGGCCGATATCGAGACGCTCCGGCAGACCGGCAGGGCAGACCTCGCGGAAGCCCGGTCGGATATCGTGAAGTGGACGATGGGCGCGATCGGGCTGCAAACCCTGCTGATCGTCGGCGCCGTGGTGGCGCTGGCGCGTTCGTTGCTGCACTGACCGGCAGGCTGGCGCCGTGCCGCGTTAGCGGGTCCGGTGGCGTGCGATGATCAGCGTTTTCGAATTGTTCAAGATCGGCATCGGCCCGTCCTCCTCACACACCGTCGGGCCGATGAAGGCCGCCGCGGCATTCGTCGCCGGACTGGCGGCGGCCGGGCTGCTGGATCGGGTGGCCCGCGTGCATGTCGATCTGTTCGGCTCGCTGGCATGGACCGGCGAGGGCCACGGCACGGCGCGCGCGGTCGTGCTCGGGCTGGCCGGCGAGGCGCCGGAGCGCGTGGCGCCGGAGCGGGCGGCCCGCATCCTGGCGGACGCGACGGAGCGGCATGCGCTCGACCTCGGCGGGCGCGCGACCATCGGCTTCGACCCGGCCACCGACATCGCCTTCGACCGCCTTTCCCCCACCCCCGCGCACCCGAACACGCTGGCGCTGATCGCGCGCGATGCGCAGGGGGCGGAACTGGCGCGGGAACGCTGGTGCTCGGTCGGCGGCGGCTTCGTGGTGCGGGAGGCGGCGGTGGCGGACACCTCGCTGGTCGGCCCCGACGGACCGTATCCGTTCCGCTCCGGCGCCGAATTGCTGCGCATCGGCGGGCGCACCGGCCTGACCTTCGCGGAAATCGTCCACGCCAACGAATGCGCGCTGCGTCCGCCGGCGGCGGTGGAGGCGCATGTCACGGCGGTGATTGCCACCATGATGGACAGCATCGACCGCGGCATGGCGGCGGAAGGCGAGCTGCCCGGCCGGCTGCGCGTGAAGCGCCGCGCCGCGGCGCTGCGCGCGCGGCTGGAGGCGGACCGCTTCCGCAACGTGCGCAACCCGCACGAGGTGATGGACCATGTCAGCCTGTTCGCGATCGCGGTGAACGAGGAGAACGCCGCCGGCAGCCGCGTCGTCACCGCGCCGACCAACGGCGCCGCCGGCGTGGTGCCGTCCGTGCTGCGCTATTTTCGCGATTTCTGCCCCGGCGCGTCGGATTCGGGCCTGCGCACCTTCCTGCTGACCGCGACCGCGATCGGCGCACTGTTCAAGATGAACGCCTC
>JAJZVE010000115.1 GCA_021845835.1 Pseudomonadota bacterium
CCGCGCCGATGTGAACCACTTCCACGCCGCCGGTGGCATGCCGTTCGTGATCCGCGAACTGCTGGACGCCGGCCTGCTGCACGAGGACGTGGCGACGGTCGCGGGGCAGGGGCTGCGCAGCCACGTGGCGGAGCCGGGTCTGGGGGAGGACGGCGGCCTGGTGTGGCGTGCGCCGGCGGCGGCAAGCGGCGACGTTGCCATCCTGCGTCCCGCCGCGACGCCGTTCCAGCCGACCGGCGGGTTGCGCGTGCTGGAAGGCGACCTCGGGCGGGCGGTGATGAAAACCTCGGCGGTGGCGCCGGAGCGGCACGTGATCGAGGCGCCGGCGCGCGTGTTCGACAGCCAGGAAGCGTTGCAGGCGGCGTTCCGGGCGGGCGAACTCGATCGCGACATGGTGGCGGTGGTGCGCTTCCAGGGGCCGCAGTCGAACGGGATGCCGGAGCTGCACAAGCTGATGCCGCCGCTCGGCGTGCTGCAGGACCGCGGCCGGCGCGTGGCGCTGGTGACGGACGGGCGGCTTTCGGGCGCGTCGGGCAAGGTGCCGGCGGCGATCCATGTCACGCCGGAGGCGGCCGAGGGCGGCCCGATCGCGCGGCTGCGCGATGGCGACGTGGTGCGCGTCGATGCCGCGGCCGGGCGGCTGGACGTGCTGGTCGATGCGGCGGAATGGGCGGCACGCACGCCGGCAAGTGCCGACCTCGCCGGCAGCCATGTCGGGGTGGGGCGCGAATTGTTCGCGTCGTTCCGGGCGAATGTCGGCCGGGCCGATGCGGGGGCGTCGATTTTCGCGGCGATCTAGACAGGAACAGAACGGGTCGGGGGTGGGCGGCGCGTCCCGCTCACCCCGCCCGCTGATGGATGCGCCGGATCGTCGCCGTCGTGGAATGCCCGGCCTCCAGGTCGATCAGCCGCACCTCGCCGCCGTGCGCGCGCACGATGTCGCCGCCGACCACCTCGTCGATGCGGTAATCCGCGCCCTTGAACAGCAGGTCCGGCAGCAGCGCGCCGATCAGCGCCTCCGGCGTGTCCTGCTCGAACAGCACCACCAGATCGACCGCGCCGATCGAGGCCATCACCGTTGCCCGCGCCATCTCGTTCTGTACCGGCCGGCCCTCGCCTTTCAGCCGCTTCACCGAGGCGTCGCTGTTCAGCCCGACCACCAGCCGGTCGCACGCGGCGCGCGCGCGCGCCAGCAGCCGCACATGGCCGGGATGCACCAGATCGAAGCAGCCGTTGGTGAAGCCGACGCGCAAACCCTGCGCGCGCCACGCCGCCACCGTCGCGCCCGCCGCGTCCGTCTCGGCGATCTTGTCTTCCAGCGCCAGCAGCTCGCGCCGGTGCAGCGCCGCGCCGAGTTCGCCGTGGCTGACGGTCGCGGTGCCGGGCTTGCCGACCGAGATGCCGGCGGCAACGTTGGCGAGCATCGCCGCGACCGGCATGTCCGCGCCGCAGGCCAGCCCGATCGCGAACGCGGCGACCAGCGTGTCGCCGGCGCCCGACACGTCGGCGACGGCGCGCGCGCGCGTCGGCACATGCAGCGGCGGCGCGTCGCGGCGCACCAGCGTCAGCCCTTTGGCCGAGCGCGTCACCAGCACCGCCCCCGCCGCCGCCTGCGCCAGCGCCGCCTCGCCGGCGCGCACCGCGCCGTCGTCGTCGTCGGTCGCAAGGCCGCTGGCGCGCGCCGCCTCGGCCTCGTTCGGCGTCAGCACATCGACGCCGCGATAGGCGGCGAAGCTGGCGCGTTTCGGGTCGGCGATCACCAGCTTGCCGGCGGCGCGCGCGGCAGCGATGGCGCCGGCCAGCACCCGGTCGGTCAGCACGCCCTTGGCGTAGTCGGACAGCACGACGACATCGGCCTGCGCCAGCGCCAGCTCGAACTCGGCCAGGATTTGCGCCTCCTGCGCCGGCGCGATGGCGCCGCTTTCCTCCTCGTCGAGGCGCAGCAACTGGTGGCCGCCGCTGACGAAGCGCGTCTTGACGGTGGTCGGCCGCTGCGGCACCGGCACGAGGCAGGCGGTGATGGCGGGCGAGGCGGCCAGCAGCCGGCCGATCTCGGTCGCCGCGTCATCCATGCCCACCACGCCGACCAGCACCGCGCCGGCGCCCAGTGCCGCCACGTTCTGCGCCACGTTGGCGGCACCCCCCAGCACGGCGCGCCGCGCCTCCGCCTTCAGCACCGGGATCGGCGCCTCCGGCGAGATGCGGCGCACCTCGCCCTGCACGTAGCGGTCAAGCATGATGTCGCCGAGCACCAGCACGCGGCCGTCGGCGAAACGCGGCAGCAGGCCGGGCAGCGTGCCGTCGGCGATGGCGGCGTCATGGGGATCGAGGCGGCTCACGGCGCGGTCCTGTCGCTGTCTCGGTGCGCCTTATACCCGTGCGGCCCACGGAAGTGGTAGCGCAATGGCGAACTTGACGCAGATCAAGGCGGCCGCAGGCGGCATCTGGCGTCTGTCGCGCATGGACATCGATACCCTGCTCGCCAGGTACGACCTGCGCGTGCCGCGTTACACCAGCTACCCGACCGCGCCGCAGTTCCGCCCGGAGATCGATGCGGCCACGTATGCCGATTGGCTCGCGGCGCTGCCGGCGCAGGCGCCGGTGTCGCTTTACCTGCACGTGCCGTTCTGCGCCGAGCTGTGCTGGTACTGCGGCTGCCACACCACCGCGGTGCGGCATCGCGCGCCGCTGGACTCCTATGTCGAGACGCTGCTGGCGGAAATCGACCTGGTGGCCGCCGCGATCGGCCAGCGGCTGCCGGTGACGCATGTGCACTGGGGCGGCGGCACGCCGCACATCCTGCCGCACGAGCATCTGGCCGCGATCATGGCGCGGCTGCGCCAGGTGTTCGCGATTGATGGCGGGGCGGAAATCGCGATCGAAATCGACCCGCGCACCGCCGGCGCCGCGGTGCTGGACGGGCTGGCCGGGATCGGGGTGACGCGGGCGAGCCTCGGCGTGCAGGATTTCGACCCCAGGGTGCAGCAGGCGGTGAACCGGCTGCAGAGCTACCAACAGACGCTCGCCTGCGCGGTCCGGCTGCGCGCGCGCGGCATCCGCTCGATCAACCTGGACCTCATCTACGGCCTGCCGCACCAGACCGAGCAGGGCTTCGCCGAGACGGTGCGCCGGGCGCTGGACATCGCACCGGACCGGGTGGCGGTGTTCGGCTACGCGCATGTGCCGTGGATGAAGCGGCATCAGGCGCTGATTTCCGAGGCCGACCTGCCCGACATGGCGGCGCGCCACCGCCAGATGCAGGCGGCGCACACGGAGCTGACCGGCGCCGGCTATGTGCCGGTCGGCCTGGATCACTACGCGCGGCCCGAGGAGGCGCTGGCCCAGGCCGCGGCCGAGGGGCGGCTGCGGCGCAACTTCCAGGGCTACACCACGGACGCGGCGCCGGTGCTGCTCGGCCTCGGCGCCTCGGCGATCGGCGCGCTGCCGCAGGGCTATGTGCAGAACGCCGCGGCGCTGCCGGACTATCGCACACGGGTGCGCGACGGGCGGCTGGCGACCGTGCGCGGCGTGGCGCTGGCGGGCGAGGATTGGCTGCGCCGCGACGTGATCGAGCAGCTGATGTGCCAGGGCCACGTCGATCTGGCCGCCACGGCGGCGCGGCACGGCCGCGATGCCGCCGTGTTCACGGACGCCGAGCCGCAACTGGCACGGTTGGCGGCGGACGGCGTGATCACCTGGGACGGCCCGCGCATCGCCATGCAGCCCGAGGCGCAGGTGCTGGTGCGGGCGGTGGCCAGCGTGTTCGACGCCTATCACAATCCCGAAGCCAGGCGTCACGCCCCCGCCGTCTGAGCGAGGCGCGCCTACATTCCCCGACGGGCATCTGCCCGGCCCGACGGGAGGACGACGCGATGCGGCTCCGGCGGCGTGATCTGCTGCAATCGGCCGCGGCGGCGCTTGGTGCCGGCGGCGCTCACGCACAGACCCGGCCCATGCCCGCCTTCCCGCTGCGCGCGGCACCGGACCGGCGCTACCTGGTCGATCGGGACGGCAAGCCCTTCTTCATCCTCGGCGACTCGCCGCAAGCCATCTATGCCGCGATCACGCCGGCCGAGGTCGAGGACTATCTGGCGTTCCGCCAGGCGCAGGGGTTCACCGCCCTGCTGGCGGACCCGGCCTTCTCCAACAACAACGACGGCTTCGTGCGCCCCGCCGCCAACGGGCATTTCCCGTTCCTGCGCAACGGGCAGGGCGGGCGCTACGACGGCGCCTCCGGCACCGCCGACTTCGCGACGCCCGATCCGGCGTACTGGGACTATGTTGACACGGTGCTCGCGCGGGCGGAGGCGCGCGGCTTCCTGGTGCTGCAATACGTGCTGGCCTGGGGCTATGGCGGCAAGACGATGTGGCGCGATCTGGTCAACCCGCGCAACGGCCGCGACGTGTGCTTCGCCTTCGGCCAGTTCCTCGGCCGGCGCTTCCGCGACCGCGCCAACGTGATCTGGATCGACGGCAGCGACTTCAACGGCGACGACCAGCCGTGCGCGCCCGACGGCAGCAGCGGCATCGCGCGGGCGCTGGCGGTGGCGGAGGGGATGCGCGCGGCCGGCGCGGCGCAACTGCGCACCGGCGACTGGATGGCCGACAGCCTTGCCACCGACCAGCCGGCGTTCGCGCCGCTGATCGGGCTGAACGGCATTTATGCCTACGGCGACAAGGTCGGCCACAATGCCACGTACTTCCAGGCGCGCCGCGCCTACCGGCACCGGCCGACGCTGCCGGCGTTCCTCAAGGAAACCGGCTACGAGGCCGAGCACCTGATCGGAGGCGATCCCGCGTCGGTGCGCAAATACGAATGGTGGTGCCTGCTCTCCGGCGCGACTGCCGGCGTGGTGTACGGTCACGGCGACATCTGGCGGTTCGTGCAGGGGCGCTGGCAGGCGGCGCTGCGCGCGCCGGGCGGCGCGGACATGCAGCGCCTCGGCGCGCTGATGCGCAGCCTGGCATGGCACGATCTGGTGCCCGCGGACCTGGCGGGGATGCGGCGGCTGGTGGTCTCGGCCAGCGGTGCGGCAGACCCGCCGATCCCGGATTATGTCGCGGCGGCGCAGACCCGGGATGGGCGGCTGCTGGTCGCCTACGTGCCGCCGTTCGGCGACGGTGCGCAACGCCTCACGCTTGATCTCGGCGGCATGGCGGCGCGCGCGGCGGCGACGTGGTGGGATCCGACGTCGGAGCGGACGCAGACGGCGGGGCGCTTGGCGCCCGGCACGCGGCCGTCCCTGGTCACGCCCGGACGCAACGCGGCGGGGGCGAACGACTGGGTGCTGCTGCTGCAGGCCGGCCTATAAGCCGCGCCGGGATCACGCCGCTGCCGCCGCCGCAGCCGGCAGCGGTGCCGCCGGCGCCGCACCCGGCAGTTCCACCGGCAGCCAGCCGGCGCCTTCGCTGGCCAGCAGTGCCGAGAGCATGGCCGCGCAGGAGCGGATATCCGGCGGCAGCAGCCGCACCACGAAGTCGAAGCTGATCGTGATCTCCAGCAGGCGTCCCTCCGTGCCCGCCAGCGGCACCACGATGCGCCGCCCGCCGCCCTCCTCGACGACCTGGCGGGCGAGTCGGACGCCGTTGCAGCCGATCTCGATCCCCTGGCAGCGCGCATCCTCCGGCAGCCACAGGTCGATGGCGAGGCGTTGCAGGCGCCGCGCGCTCCACAGCCGCAGGCGGACGCTGCCGTCGCACCAGCCGTCATCGTGCAGGCCCCGCGCGGGGCCGAGCAGGAGCGGCAGGTCGGGCGGCGGCACGGCCTCGGCCAGATCGACCAGCAACGGCGCGTAGTAGTCTGCCATCAGGTGCCGGTACTCGCCGTACAGCGCCGCCGCCGGCACATCCACCGGGCGTTGCGCCGCCTCGCGGATGGCGGCGACCAGTTGTTCGGGCGACGCGCCCGGCGGCACCGTCACGCCGACGCCGAGCGCGCGCATCCGCTCGCCGATGGCGCCGAAGTCGTAGGCGACCGGCGTCAGCCCGGCCTGCAGGCTTTCCGACAGCGTGTAGGAGAACGTCTCCGGAAACACGTTGAGCAGCAGCGCCACCCGGCACCGCGCCGCCGCCAGCGCCGCCACCGCCTCCGCCGGGCGATAGCTGCCGCGCAGCGAGATGTTGTCATGGCGGCGCAGTTCCTCCTCGCGGTCGGAAAAGCCGACCACCACGAACGCGATGTCGTCGTGCCAGCGGCTGCAGTGCCGGGCGAGCTCGGTCAGCGCATGGATCCCCTTCTGCGGCCCGAGTGCGCCGGGCAGCGCGACGCGCAGTCCCGGCCCGGCGGGACGTGGCAGCGCGGCCGGCGGAGCGGCGAGTCCGGGCGGGGCGAAATGCGGCCGGACGCTGACCGAAAGTCCTGGGAACAGCGTGCGGTAACGCTCCGCGGTGTCCTGCGACGGCGCGATCACCTGCGCCGCGTCGCGCAGAAATCCGTCCCACAGGCTGCGCCAGGTCTCGCCGGCCTGCGCGTAGGGCAGCAGGCTCGGGTGCAGTTGCGCATGCACCGGCCCCTGGCGGACGCACTGCGTGCATTTCGCCGCCGGCGGCATGCCGCAATAGCGCGCCCCGGCATCGAGCAGCGTCACCTTCGGGCAGGCATAGAAGAAGTCGTGCAGCGTCACCGCATAGGGAATGCCGCAATCGCGCACGAATCGGGCGATGCCGTCCGGCAGGTCGATCAGGTGCTGCACGTGCAGGAAGCGCGGCGCCAGATCCAGGATGTCCGCCAGCACCGCTTCCTGCGGCGCGGCGGCCGGATAGCGCAGCGCCTCGTCGGTGCCGTAGCGGCGGAGCGCGAGGCGCGGCGTGCCCTCGGCGTCGGGCTCGGCGGCGAGCGCCAGCACCAGCCAGCCTTCCTGCGCCAGCCGTGCCATCAGGTCGGCGGCATGCCGCCCCGCGCCGCCATCGAGCGCCAGCGTCAGCAACACCGCCAGCCGCTCGTGCCGGCGCCAGACTGCCTTCTGGACGTTGTTGCGCAGGTCGTGCAGCGGGTCGGTGCGCAGAAAGCCGGCGACCAGCGCCGGGTAGAACGGATGCCGCGCCGCCACGGTGCGCAGGTTGGCGGCGAGCTGGGCGTCGCGCGCGGCCGAGGCGGAAAAGGACACCACGCCGACATGGCGCACATATACGTCCGCCGCGCACACGTTGCGCCAGCCGCGCAGCAGCGCGCGCAGGGAGAAATCATTCTCCTCGCCATAGCCGGTGCCGAACGCGGCGGCGTCGAACGGCCCGACATCGTCCAGCGCGGCGCGGCGGATGAACATGCAGAACCCGTGCGCGGTCGGGATGTCGCGCACCACGCCCGCGTTCACCGTCTGGCAGATCGCATCGACCGCATCATACGGCAGATCCCACGGGTCGGCGGGATCGCCGGGCGGGGCGGGCAGGCTGTAGGCGGTGGCGTTGTTGGACAGCGGCGTGACCGTCGCGATCGCGGGGTCGGACGCGGCGGCACGATACAGCCGGTCGAGGAAGCCGGGCGGCGCCAGCGTGTCGGCGTTCAGCAGCAGCACGTCCGCCGTCCGCGACAGCGCCATGCCGCGATTGACGCTCTCGACAAAGCCGAGATTGGTGTCGTTGCGCAGCAGCAGGATGCGCCCCGCGGCGGCGAGATCGCGCAGCGCGGCGCTCAGCGACGGCTCGGGCGAGCAGTCGTCGATCACCACGACCCGGTGGCGCACGCGGCTGCCGCCGTCGAGCACGCTGGCGAGGCAGGCGAGCGTTTCCGCCTCGCCGCGATACACCGGCACGATCACGTCGAGCTCGGGCGGCGAGGAGCGCGGCTGGAACGGCGTGCCGCGCAGCGTCACCGCGCCGGGCAGGTCGGTGGCCGTGACCGACCCGGCCAGCGCCGGCAGCAGCACCGCAGCGAACAGCCGTCCGGCGGCGGAGCGGCCGAGCTGCCGCGCCGCCGCGGCGGCGGCGGTGACGGCGGCGGGCAGGGTGGCGCCGCGCAGGATCGGCCCGAACGGCTGGCAGAGCGTGCCGGCGACGGTGATCGTTACCAGTTCCGCCAGCGCATCGTCCGGCCGCGGCGGCAACGCCACCGCGAACCCGCCGCCGGCGATCGCCGGTGTGCGCCCCGCCAGCTCCGGCCGCGGCAGGTCGTTGCAAACCGCCAGGCGCTGCTCGCCGCAGGCGATGTCCAGCGTCAGCGGCGAGTCCGGGCGCAGCAGGTCATGGATCCAGCCGACCAGCCGCTCGTCCTGCGCCACGTCGAGGCCGGTGCGGTACTCCGACCGGAACGGCAGGTCCAGGGGCGGCAGCCGCGGGTCCATCCAATGCAGCCCGAGCCGGTGCGGCGCGGCGTCGAAGGCGGTGGGCGGGCACACGACCTGCAGCGCCACGCCGTCCTCCACGGCCCGCCAGCGATCCGGCGCGAGCGCGGCGCCGTCGAAATGCACGGCGGCGACGGCGGCGGCGGGGGAGAGGCGGATCAGGGCGGTGGTGCCGAGAAACGCCAGCCTCGCCTGCGGCGGCTTCGGCGCCTCGGTGTCATCCTGCCGGACGGACCCGCCGCGGGAGCGCAGTCTGGCCGGCGGCGGACGGGGCATCGCATAGGCTCCGGGCGAACTCGCAAGCCAACATTGTACCATTTCCGCGCATGGATTGCCTAATGATGAACGCCGTCCAATGCTGTTGGCCGGGTGCCCCGCGCGGGCTGCCCCAAGCAGGAGGAACCATCCGATGGACCCGCTCGCCCGTCGCACGCTCGGCCGCACCGGCGTGCCGCTCACGCAGCTCGGCTTCGGCAGCGCCGGACTGGGCGACCTGTTCAGCGTCGTGCCTGAGGCGGAGGCGAATGCCACGCTGGCCGCAGCCTGGGATGCCGGCATCCGCTATTTCGACACCGCGCCCTGGTACGGCCGCGGCCAGGCGGAGCACCGCGTCGGCCGCGCGCTGTACGCGCAGCCCCGCGCCGACTTCGTGGTGTCCACCAAGGTCGGCCGCACGCTGCACGCCTGCCACGACGCCGAACGGTTCGAGCGCGGCATGTGGGCCGGCGGGCTGCCGTTCGAGGTGCGGTTCAGCTACGGCTATGACGGCATCATGCGCAGTTTCGAGGACAGCCTGCAGCGCCTCGGTCTGCCGCGCATCGACCTGTTGGTGATCCACGACCTCGACCTGCAATATCACGGGCGCAGCGAGCGGGTGCAGGCGCTGCTGCACGAGCTCTATACCGGCGGCTGGCGCGCGCTGTCGGAGCTCAGGCGTGCCGGGCTGATCCGCGGCATCGGCGCCGGCATCAACGAGCTGGGCATGATGCCGCGCTTCCTCGACCTGATGGAGATCGACTTCTTCCTGGTGGCGCTGCCGTACACCCTGATGGAGCAGGCGGTGCTGGACGCGGAGTTCCCGCGCTGCGTCGCCGAGGGCGTGGGCATCGTGATCGGCGGCGTGTTCGCCTCCGGCATTCTCGCGACCGGCGCGGTGCCGGGTGCCAAACACAACTATGCCGCGGCGACGCCGGAGGCGCTGGCGAAGGTCGCGCGCATGGAAGCGACGTGCCGGCGGCATGGCGTGCCGTTGCCGGCGGCGGCGCTGCAGTTCCCGCTCGGCCATCCCGCGGTCGCGGCGGTGATCCCCGGCGCCATTGCGCCCGAGCAGGTGCGCGGCAACGTCGCCGCGTTCCGCCACGACATCCCGCCCGATCTGTGGGCGGAGCTGAAGCACGAGGGACTGCTGCGCGCCGACGCACCGACGCCCTGAGCGGCGGGATCTGCCCGCAGTCTGCAGGCCGAGGCGGCCGGCGCCCTGGTGCTCGCGGTGCGGATCGCCGCCCGGGCCAGGAAGCGCGGGCCGAGGCGGCGATGAAGGCAGCGGACACGACCAAGGTCGCGGCGGTCACGCGGACCGACGCGACGATCGATTCGGCGCGCCGGACGGGCTGAGACTCAGGCGAGCCTGAGGTTGGCGACGGCGGACTTGCCGCGCTCCATCACCACGTCGTAGCTGACCTTCTGGCCGTCATTGAGGCCCTTCAGGCCGGCTGCCTGGAC
The DNA here is from genome assembly GCA_021845835.1 of Pseudomonadota bacterium. The sequence continues at coordinate 10,002 of JAJZVE010000115.1, forward strand.
TGCGGTGATGTGGACGAACACGTCCTTGCCGCCGTCCTGCGGCATGATGAAGCCATAGCCCTTGGTGGTGTTGAACCACTTCACGGTGCCGATTGCCATGAGTCAACGCTCCGAACAGGGATGCGACGTGCCGCATCCGAGAGTTTGCTGGGCGGTGGGGAGGGGGAGAAAGAGGCGTGCCACGCGCCCAGGGCGCGAGCACCTTATGCGCCGGATGGCCAAGCCAC
>JAJZVE010000116.1 GCA_021845835.1 Pseudomonadota bacterium
TGCCGCGCTGCCTGCGCCGCCAGCAGATCCGCCTGGGCGCGCGCCCGTTCCGCCCCGAGCACCGCGACCAGCGTCGCCTTGCCGGCGGCCGCGTCCTTGCCGGCGGTCTTGCCGGTTTCCTCGGTGGTGCCCTCGGCGTCCAGCAGGTCATCGGCGATCTGGAACGCCGCCCCCAGGTCGCGGCCGAACGCCGCCAGCATCAGCCGCTGCAGCGGCGCCGCACGGCCAAGGATGGCGCCGGCCTCGGCGCTGAACTGGATCAGCCGGCCGGTCTTGAGCGCCTGCAGGCGGATGATCTGCTCCACCGTCAGGCTCTGCCCTTCCGCCAGCATGTCGATCATCTGTCCGCCTGCCATCCCTCGGGCCCCCGCCGCCAGCCCCAGCGCCGCCACCAGCTCGCATCTTGCTTCAGGATTCGAATGCGTGTCGGGCTCCGCCAGCACCTCGAACGCGCGGGCCTGCAGTGCGTCGCCGGCGAGGATCGCGGTGGCTTCGTCGAATGCCTTGTGGGTGCTGGGCTTGCCGCGGCGCAGATCGTCATCGTCCATCGCCGGCAGGTCGTCATGCACCAGCGAATAGGCGTGCAGCATCTCGATCGCCGCGCCGACGCGGGCGGCGCAGCGCCGGTCCACCTTGAACAGCGCCGCCGTCTCGGCGGCGAGGAAGGCGCGCATCCGCTTGCCGCCGCCGAGCGTTGCGTAGCGCATGGCCTCTGCCAGCCGCGCCTCCGCCCCCTCCGGCGCCGGCAGCAGATCGTCCAGCGCCGCTTCCACCTCGGCCGCCACCCGCGCCAACGCCGTCGGCAATGTCTCCCGGCCGATCATCACGATGTCGTCAGACGCCATGCGCCGCTATCCTCGTTCCGACGGTCACACGGCGCGGGGCCGGATCGCACCGCCGCAGCGCGGTGCGCGGCGCCCGCGCAGAGGCGCCTGCACGGCCGCCACCCACCGCGCAGCCTACCCCAACTGTGGGATTTCTGCCATATGCCGCAGGCGCGTGGCAGCCGGCGGCGGCCGGGGCGGCACGCCGCCATTGCCGCCGGCGTTGCCAGCGACATATCGCAGGTCTGACGTCGGCGGCCTGGCAGGGACGGACGCTGGAGGAATTCATGTTGCGGGTGGTCCTGGCTCAGCCGCGCGGCTTCTGCGCCGGGGTGGAACGAGCGATCGAGATCGTGGAGCGGGCGCTCAGGAAATACGGGCCGCCCATCTATGTCCGCCACGAGATCGTGCACAACCGCCATGTCGTCGAGGACCTGCGCCGCCGCGGCGCCGTGTTCGTCGATGAGCTGGACGAGATCCCGCCCGGCGGCATGACCGTATTCAGCGCCCACGGCGTTGCCCGGCGGGTCGAGGAGCTGGCGCAGTGCCGCGACCTGCCGGTGATCGACGCCACCTGCCCGCTGGTCGCCAAGGTGCATAACCAGGGCCGCCGTTACGCCGCGCAGGGCCGCGAGATCGTGCTGGTCGGCCATGCCGGCCACGCCGAGGTGGAGGGCACGATCGGCCAGGTGCCCGGCACGGTGCATCTGGTGCAGACGGTGGAGGACGTGGCGCGGCTCGACCCCGGCACGCCCGACCACATGGCCTATATTACGCAGACCACGCTGTCCGTCGATGACACGCGCCACATCATCACCGCGCTCGCGCAGCGGTTCCCCGGCATCGTCGGGCCGGACGTGCGCGACATCTGCTACGCGACGCAGAATCGCCAGCAGGCGGTGCGCGAGCTGGCCGCGGTGGTGGACGTGATCCTGGTGGTCGGCAGCCGCAACAGCTCCAACTCCAACCGGCTGCGCGAGATCGGCGCCGACCTCGGCAAGCCGAGCCATCTGATCGACGACGCCGACACGCTGCGGCCGGAATGGTTCACCGGCGTGCGCGCGGTGGGGCTGACCGCCGGTGCATCGGCGCCGGAATTGCTTGTGCAAGGCGTCATCGACGGGCTGCGCCGCTTCGATGCCGTCGAGGTGACGTCGCTCGCCGGCGTTGCCGAGGATGTCCGTTTCCGCCTGCCCGCCGACGTGGCCGACGTCGCCTGACGAGACAGAAGGACAAGACCAGATGGCCGTTCCGCTCAACCAGGCGCTGCGCGTCGGGGCCTATGTGGTCAGGCAGCACCTGCTCGGCCGCCGGCGCTATCCGCTGGTGCTGATGCTGGAGCCGCTGTTCCGCTGCAACCTCGCCTGCGCCGGCTGCGGCAAGATCGACTATCCGGCGGAAATCCTCAATCAGCGCCTGTCGCTCGATGACTGCGTGCGGGCGGCCGATGAATGCGGCGCGCCGGTGGTCGCGATCGCCGGCGGCGAGCCGCTGCTGCACAAGGAAATGCCGCAGATCGTGGAGGCCATGCTGGCGCGCGGCAGGTTCGTCTATCTTTGCACCAACGCCCTGCTGCTGGAAAAGAAGCTCGACCAGTACAAGCCGCATCGCAATTTCGCCTGGGACGTGCATCTGGACGGCGACCGGGAGATGCACGACCATGCGGTGAGCCAGGCCGGCGTGCATGAGCGCGCCGTGGCGGCGCTGCGCGCGGCGAAGGCGCGCGGCTTCCGCGTCTGCATCAACACCACGCTGTTCGATGGCGCCGACCCCGCGCGCGTCGCCGCCTTCCTCGACGACGTGACCCGCATCGGCATCGACGGCGTGATGATCTCGCCCGGCTACGCCTATGAGCGCGCGCCCGACCGCGAGCATTTCCTCAACCGCCGCAAGGCCAAGGAATTGTTCCGCGACATCTTCCGCCGCGGCCGCGGGCGCGGGTGGAAGTTCAACCAGTCGGCGCTGTTCCTCGATTTCCTCGCCGGCAACCAGCGCTATCTCTGCACGCCCTGGGGCAAGCCGACGCGCAACGTGTTCGGCTGGCAGCGGCCCTGCTACCTGCTCGGCGAGGGCTACGCCAGGACGTACCAGGAACTGATGGCGACCACCGACTGGGACCGCTACGGCACCGGCAATTACGAGAAGTGCGCCGACTGCATGGTGCACAGCGGCTACGAAGCGACCGCCGTGGTCGATGCGGTGCGCAAGCCCTGGAAGATCGCCGCCGTCGCGTGGCGCGGCCCGCGCACCGAGGGACCGATGGCGCCGGAGATCCCGCTCGATCACCAGCGCCCGGCCGAATACGTGTTCAGCCGCCACGTGCAGGACGCGATGGCGCGGCTACGCCACCCGGCGCCCACCGCCGGCGCGGATGTCGCGGACGCGGCCGACTAGCGCCGCGCGCGCCGTGGCGGCCGCGCGCGCCAGCACGAGCAGCGCGGCGATCTGCGACGGCCTCGCCAGCAGCGAGGCCGCCATGCGCCCGACGCGGACCCTGCCGTCGCCGTCGAGCGCCAGCAAAGCCAGCGGCGGCAGGTTCAGCGTCGCCGGGTCGCAGACCGCCCGCAGCACCGCGAACGGCAGACCGTGGCGCGCCGCCACCCGCGCCACCGCGCCGCTCTCCAGATCGACGCCGGCGGCGGCGCTGGCGCGGAACAACGCCTGCCTGGCGGCCCGGCTCGCGACCGGCGCCGCCGCCGCCGCGAGCGCCATGCACGACCAGCCGCCGAGCGCCGCGGCGAGCCGGGGGTCGGTCGCGTAGTCGTCCGCGCCGTCGAGCACGCGGCGGGGAACGAGCAGGCTGCCCGCCGGCAGCGCCGGGTCCAGCCCGCCGCACAGGCCGAAACTGACCAGGGCGGTCGCCCCCGCTCCGACCAGCGATTCGGCCGCCGCCGCGGCGCCCGCCGGCAGGCCGCCGCCGGCCCGCGCCAGGCCGAGCCGCGCCGCCAGCCGCGCCTCGGCCTGCAGTCCGGTCACCAGCCCCGGCATGAGCGGGGCGCACCATCGCGGGTCGGCCATCGCCCTCCCTTGCGCTGCGCCGCCGCCCGGTGGCAAGCCAGCCAATGCGGCACGTCAACGGGGAGCGGAGGACATGGACCTGGGCATCAAGGGACGTCGCGCGCTGGTCTGCGCCGCCAGCAAGGGACTCGGCCGGGCCTGCGCGACGGCGCTGGCGCGCGAGGGGGTGGCGGTGACGATCACCGCCCGCACCGCCGAGACACTGGAACGCACCGCTGCCGACATCCGTGCCGCGACCGGCGCCACCGTCACCACGGTCGCCGGCGACATCGCCACCGAGGCCGGCCGCGCCGCGGCCCTCGCCGCCTGCCCCGACCCGGACATCCTGGTCAACAACGCCGGCGGCCCGCCGCCCGGCGATTTCCGCGACTGGGAGCGCGAGCACTGGCTGCGCGCGCTGGACGCCAACATGCTGACGCCGATCCTGCTGATCCGCGCCGTGGTGGACGGCATGGCGGCGCGGCGCTTCGGGCGCATCGTCAACATCACCTCGGCCGCGGTGCTGTCGCCGATCCCCCGCCTCGGCCTGAGCAACGGCGCGCGCACCGGCCTGACCGGCTTCGTCGCCGGCCTGTCGCGACAACTGGCGCGGCACAACGTCACCATCAACAACCTGCTGCCCGGCGCCTTCCTGACCGACCGGCTGCGCAGCAATGCCGCGGCGGAGGCGGCCAAGGCCGGACGTCCGACCGATGAGGTGATCGCCGAGCGCGCCCAGGCCACCCCCGCCGGCCGCGTCGGCGATCCGGCCGAGTTCGGCGCGGCCTGCGCCTTCCTGTGCGGCGCGCAGGCCGGCTACATCGTCGGCCACAACCTGCTGATCGACGGCGGCGCCTCCAACGCCACCTTCGCCTGACCGGCGATGCCGCGGCGCCGCGCCGTGCTGCGTGCCGCGCTGGGGCTTGCCGCCCTGCCGGCCGCCGCGCGTGCCGGCAAGGCGGACGACACGCTGCGCATCGCCTGGCGCGATGCCATCCCCGACCTCGATCCCTACCGCAACCAGCTGCGCACCGGATTCGTGCTCGCCCACCATATCTGGGACTGCCTGGTGGACCGCGACCCGGAGACGTTCCAGATGCGCCCGCTGCTGGCCGCGTCGTGGCGGCAGGAGGACGAGACCACGTGGCGCTTCACGCTGCGGCCCGACCTGCGCTTCCACGACGGTTCGCCGTGCGGCCCCGACGACGTGGTGTACACCGTCGAGACGGTGCGCGAACGCGCTGGCATCGCCGTCCCCGGCCTGTTTTCCTGGCTCGCTGGCGCCGAACAAATCGACGCGACGCAGCTGCGCCTGACGCTGCGCGAGCCGTTTCCGGCGGTGCTGGAGTACCTCGCGATGGTGCTGCCGATTTTGCCGCGCGCCTACCGCGAACGGGTCGGGGCGGAGGCGTTCGCGGAGGCGCCGGTCGGCACCGGGCCGTATCGCGTGACGGCAAACGACACGCCGGACCGGCTGCTGCTGGAACGCTTCGATGGCTATTTTCCCGGCGGCCCGAAGGGGCGGCCGGCGATCCCGCGCATCGCCATCCATGCGGTCGCCGATTCGCTCGCCGAACTGGACGCGCTGCTGGCCGACCGGGCGGACTGGATCTGGCAGATCGGGCCGGCCGCCTTCGCCGCGGTCGCGCAGGCGCCGGGGCTGCAGGCGCTGCGCGGCGAGTCGATGCGGCTCGGCTATCTGTCGCTGGACGCCGCCGGGCGCAGCGGCGCCGGCAACCCGCTCACGGTGCTGAAGGTGCGGCAGGCGATCTGCCACGCCATCGACCGCGCCGCGATCGCGCAGCGCCTGGGCAGCGTCGCCGCGCGCGTGCCGGACACGCCCTGCTTCCCCACCCAGTTCGGCTGCGACGCCGCCGCCGCCGTCCGCTATCCGTACGACCCGGCGCGGGCGCGGGCGCTGCTGGCCGAAGCCGGCTACGCTGACGGGTTCGCCACGCAACTGGTGTCCTACGTGCTGGCGGAGGAAGGCGCGGCGGTAAGGTCCGCGCTGCAGGCGGTCGGGATCACGGCGGAGCTGATCCAGATGCCGACCGCCGACGCGGTCGAACGGGCCGCGGCCGGCGGCGCGCCGCTGTTCCTCGGCACCTGGGGCAGCTACTCGATCAACGACGTGGCGGCGATGCTGCCACAGTTCTTCGGCGGCGGGCCGCTCGACTATGCCCGCGACCCCGAATTGCAGGCGGTGATCGTCCAGGCCGGCCGCAGCGGCGACGCCGACCGGCGGCGCGCGCTCTACGCGCAGGCAATCCGCCGCATCACCGCGGAGGCGCTGTGGCTGCCGACGCACACCTATGCGACCACGTACGGAATGACACGGACGCTCAACTGCCGCCCGTTCGCGGACGAACTGCCGCGCTTCTACCTGGCGACCTGGAAGTGAGGCGGCGCGGGGCGGTCAGATCACGTCTGGCACCGCCAGCACCGGGAAGGCAGGCGCCGGCCAGGGCGCCAGCGCCGCCGCTGCCCGTTCTGCCCGCCGCTGCGCCGCCCAGCGCCGCACGCCGTCGTGGATCAGGGCGCCGAGGCCGTTCTGATACAACCACAGGCTGTTCTGCTGCCCGTGGAATCCCGGTTCGCCGGCCATCGCCCCCCACGGGCGGAAGCCGCTGCCGAGACCGATGCCGAACACGTTCGACAGCGCCCCGCCGTCCGCGGTGCGCAGACGCGCCTGCGCATCGACCGAGGGACCGTCGTGCGCCAGTGGCACCGGCCGCCCGTCGGCGGCGAACACCGGCACCGTCGCCAGACGGTAGCCGAAGGCCGGCACGATCAGGTCGGCCGCGTCGAGCAGCGCCGTCACCTCATCGTCCGACAGCGCAGCGATCGGCTGCGCCAGCGCGCGTGTCTCCGGGGGCGCGCCGCCCCGGCCCTGCATGCGCCGCCACACTTCGCGCCCGTCCCCGCGTAGGCCGCCCAGGCGATGCACGCGGCCGGTTGCCGGACAGACATCGCTGTCCGCGAACGCATAGCCGTCCGCCGCCGCCGCGTCGCGCGACGGGTAGAACACGCGCGGCACACTGCGATACAGGATGCGCACGCTTGCGTCGGTCAGGCGCATGTCCGGCAGGTGCGTCAGCACCATCCAGGCGGCGGAGAAGGCACTGTGCGAGCCGCCCAGGATGACCACGCGCGGCGCGACGGCGCGGCGCGCCAGCCGTGCCGCGGCCAGTACCGCACCGCCGCGCGTCAGCAGCCGCTCGCTCGGCATGATCTTGCGCTGCCAGGGAGCGAGCGACACGCCTGGGCGCAAGGCGACGGCACGCCAGTCGTCCGGCTGCCGCCCGCCGAGTGCGAGTACGGCGCTGGCGGCGCGCAGCGTGCGATGGTGGCCGTGCCGGTCGGTCAGCGCGGCCGTCACGCTGCCGTCGCGGCACAGCCGCAGCGCGCGAACCTGCGTCCCGGCCAGGAAGCGGCTGCGCGCACTGCCGGCGATCCCGGCCGCGATCGTTGCGCCGAGCCGGTCGAGAAACCGGCCGACCAGAGCGAGCGGCGGCAGCGCGTCGCGATAGACCGCCAATGCGCGCGTCGCCGGGTCGTCACGCAGCGCAGCAAGACGGTTGTCGGCCGCGGCGCCGCGCAGGCATTCGAGAAACGTGCTGCCGAGCGTGTCGGCATTGAGCGCGTAGCCGCCGACGGTGCCGCCCATCCGGTCGCGCCGGTCAACCACCGCCACGCCACGGTCGAGCCACGCGCGGAGCTGTCCGGCGCCGGCGGCCCAGACCAGCGGGCCGGTGCCGCCCGGACCGGCGCCCAGAATCATCGTCTCGAACATTGGGGATTTTTACCGAAGCCGCGATGGCGGCAGATGCGGAGAACGGTCGACCCGGGATCCCAGGGCACTGAGCGGCGTCTCCTCGGTCAGCACGCAAAGCGGCGGTTTCCTCGTCCCGACGCGCATCGCCAGCGCCGGCACGGTACGAACTGCCAGGGTATAAGACGCAGACACCACTGCGATGGTTCACGTTCGGACGAGTGTCGTGTGTCACTCCCGGGTGACAACGCATCTGCCTGCCGCGGATCCGCGCTATGACCGGAATGCCAACTTTCATGAGCGGATCGCACAAGATGTTCGACATGAAAACCTTCACGCGCCGCGTTCCCGGATTCCTGCGGCCCCGCTGGCGCCGCTGCTATTCGCAGGAAGGCGAGGACATCGTGCTCAACACGTTGTTCGGCTACGAGTACCAGGGCGTCTATGTTGACATCGGCGCGCATCACCCGTTGGCATGGTCGAACACGAAGAAGCTAGCGGAAATCGGCTGGTGGGGACTCGATATCGATCCGATGCCCGGCACGGCTGCCAAGTTCAGGAAGCATCGGCCTCGTGACATCTGCCAGGAGGTTGCGATCGACATCGGTGCCGGAGATCGCAAGCTGTATTACTGGCTGTTCAAGGACGAACCGCGATGGAACTGCCTCGCGCCGAGCGAGCCGGTGAACACGCGCGACGGCCAGACGTTCCGGCCGACCGGAAGGCTTGAGGTGCCGACATGGTCGATCGTCGAGGCGCTGGATCGTGCCGGATTGCCGCGTGTCGATCTTGTTAATCTCGATATCGAGGGTGGCGAGGAATACATCTTGCGCCATTGGCCGTGGGAGCGTTTTCCGCCGACCGCGATCTGCGTCGAGATCATCGGCATGCCGGCGGCCGAAGTGGCGCGCGCGCCGCTGACGCAGTTCCTTGCCGACCGCGGCATGGTGTTCGCGTCGCAGCTCATCTCGTCGGTGATCTATGTCGAGCGTGCGTTCCTGCAGCGCAGCCATCCGCAGCCGAACCGTGTCGAGGGTCGGCCGGCCGGTCCGCTCGGCTGGGCGGCGTGATCGCGGTCAGCCGATGCGCAGCAGCTTCGGCCCGTGCGTGCGCAGCCAGGCGACCGCTGCGTCCGTGTGCGGCGTCAGTTCGCTGACCAGGGCCCAGAAGCGCGGGCCATGGTTCATATGGCGCAGATGCGCCACCTCGTGCGCGGTTACGTAATCCTGCACATGGCGTGGTGCCATGACCAGCCGCCAACTGAAGGCGAGGCTGCGGTTGGCGGCGCAACTGCCCCAGCGGCTGCGCGTATCCTTCACCGTGATGCGTGCCGGTCGAACCTGTGCCCGCGCGGCCTTGGCGGCCACCAGTTCGGCAAAGCCAAGCCGCGCTTCGGCGCGGAAGAAATCGCCCACCCGGCGCGCCAGGAACGCCGCATCGCCGGATACCAGGATCTCGCGCCCGTCCAGCCGCACGCCGGCGCGCAACTGCGGGGCATGGCGGATGCGATGCTCGACGCCATGCAGCGGCACCAGCGCCCCGTCGGCGAACGGCACCGGCCCGGGCAGCGCGGCGAGCCGCCTGGCGACCCAGTCGGCATGGTTCATCAGCAGCGCCATGCCGGCGGTGCGCCCCGCGCGCGGCGGCAGCGTCACCACCACGGCGCCGCCGCGCGGGTCGATGCGCAGGCTGACGCGGCGCGCACGGCTGCTGCGCCGCCACTCCACCCGTGCCGGCCCGCCGGGAAGGCTCAGGATCTCCGAGGCTGCCGCATCCATGCCGGCACAGATTGGCCGGTTCCGGCGCCGTCGGCAATCGCCGTGCTTGCATGGGCGCACCGGCCGTCGGATGCCAAGCCTCACGCACTCCTTAACAGGACTTCCCGGACGGCCTACGTCATAACCGACCGATCATGGACACGATCTTCCGCGGCAACCTGATTTCCACGCGCGGCCGGGCGCTCGCCTGGGCCGACAGCCTGTTCGTCGATCATGCGATCCTGCGTCTGCTGTGGAGCAATTTCGCCACCGTGCTGGCGGGGCGGCTGTATCGCAGCAACCACCCGACGCCGCGCCGGCTCGGCCGCCTGGTGCGCCGGCACGGCATCCGCAGCCTGATCAACCTGCGCGGCGCCTGCGGCAACGGCTCCGACGCGCTGTCGCGGGCCGAGGCGGCGCGACTCGGCCTGCTGTTCATCGACGCGCCGCTGTCCAGCGGGCGCGCACCGCAGCGCGACGAGGTGCTGACGCTCGCCGCGGCGCTGCGCCGCTCGGCCGAGCCGATCCTGGTCCACTGCAAGTCGGGTGCCGACCGGGCCGGGTTCGCGGCGGCCCTGTTCCTGCTGCTCGAAGGCCGCAGTGCTGCCGAGGCGCTGCGCCAGCTCTCGCTGCGCCACGGCCATTGGCATCGCTCGCGCGCCGGGGTGCTGGATGCGTTCCTGCTGCGCTACGCGCGCGAGGCGGAGGGGCGCAAGCCGTTCCTCGAGTGGCTGCGGCAGGACTACGACGCCGCGACGCTGGGCGCCGAGTTCCGCTCCGGCCATTTCGCCGATTTCCTGACCCACCGGGTGCTGCGCCGCGAGTGACGGAGGGGGCGATGGAGCGCAAGGTGA
>JAJZVE010000117.1 GCA_021845835.1 Pseudomonadota bacterium
ACCTTGGCCAGATCGGCGCCGACGACGCGGAACTGCACCGGGAAACCGACCGGCGGGCCAAGCTCCAGCCGGGAGACGCGCAACCGCGCTTCCGGCGCACCGTCCTGCGTGGCGAATGCCATCAGCCGCGCGCGTACCCGCTCGCGCGCCGCGGCGTCGCGTGTGGTCATCACGATCGTTGCCACCGCGTCGTTCGGCAGTGCCGGGTTGTAGGCGAGGAAGAAGCGCGGCGGCCCGCCGCCGATATAGCTCGTGTACCAGCGCACGTCGGCATCCCTGGCCAGCACCGCCTCGACCCTGCGCACCGCTGTTTCGGTCGCCGCGTGGCTGGCGCCCTGACGCAGCGTGACGTCGACGAGCAGTTCCGGCCGCGCCGAGGACGGGAAGAACTGCTGCTTCACCAGCCCCATGCCGCCGAGCGAGACCACGAACAGCGCGACCGTCGCCAGCACGACGCTGCGCCGCCAGCGCACCGCGAACGCGACCATGCCGCGCAGCGCGCGATACGGCCGGCTGTCGTAGATCGCGTCATGCGACTTGCGGTGCCCGGGCGTCGGCAGCAGCAGTACGCCGAGATAGGGCGTGAAGATCACCGCGACCACCCAGCTCGCCAGCAGCGCCACCGTGACCACCCAGAAGATGCCGCCGGCATATTCGCCCGTGGTGGAGCGTGCCAGCCCGACCGGCAGGAATCCCGCCGCCGTCACCAGCGTGCCGGTCAGCATCGGGAACGCCGTCGATTGCCACGCGAAGGTCGCCGCCTTCACGCGGTCCCAGCCCTCCTCCAGCTTCACCACCATCATCTCGACCGCGATGATCGCGTCATCGACCAGCAGGCCGAGCGAGATGATCAGCGCGCCGAGCGAGACGCGCTGCAGCTCGATGCCAAGCAGGTCCATCACCACGAACACCAGCGCCAGCGTCAGCGGCACCGCCAGCGCCACCACGATGCCGGTGCGCCAGCCCAGCGACAGGAACGACACCACCAGCACGACGCCGAGGGCGACGCAGAATTTCAGCTCGAACTCGCCCACCGCCTCGCCGATCACCTGCGGCTGGTCGGCGATCTGCTGCAGCGTGATGCCGGCCGGCAGATCGGCGCGGATGCGCGCCGCCTCGCTGCGCAGCGCGTCGCCGTATTGCAGCCGGTTCACGCCCGCCTGCGTCGAGACGGCGACGACCACCGCCGGCGCGCCGTCGTGGCGCACCGAGAACAGCGGCGGGTCCTGATAGCCGCGCCGGATCCCGGCAATGTCGCCGAGCCTGACCGTGGCGTTGCCGGCGGGGATCGGCACGGCGGCGAGGCTGTCGGCGCCGGTCAGCGCGCCATCGACGCGCAGCGGCACGCGCGTGACATTGGTTTCGACGAGGCCGGCATCCGTCACCGCGTTCTGTGTCGCGATGGCGCGCGCGATCTCCGGCACCGTGATGCCGAGGGCTGCCAGCCGGCTGTGGCTGAACTCCACGTCGATGCTGCGCGGGATTTCACCCAGGATCGTCACCTTCTCGGTGCCGGCGACGCCGAGCAGCCGGTCGCGCACGCGCTCCGCCTGGCGCGTCAGCTCGGCGTTGTCGGCGCCGGTCAGCGCGAACACGGCGCCGTACACGTCGGTGTATTCGTCATCGACCGCCGGACCCAGCACGCCGGCCGGCAGGCTCGGGCGCAAATCGTCGAGCTTCTTGCGCGTCTGGTAGAACAGCTCCGGCACCTCGGCGGGCGGCGCGTTGTCGCGGAATATCACCATCGTCGCCGCGAAGCCGGGACGGACGAAGGTCTGCAGGTGATCCAGCCGCGGCAGGTCCTGCAGCTTGCGCTCGATCGGCTCGGCGAGCAGGTCCTGCGTCTCCTGCGCGGTGGCGCCCGGCCATTCTGCCGTCACCACCAGCAGCTTGACGGTGAAGTTCGGGTCCTCGTTGCGGCCGAGCCGGCTGTACGACAGCCCACCGGCGGCGAAGATCAGCGCGATCAGGAAGCCCACCAGGCTGCGATGCGCGACCGCCCAGGCCGAGAGGTTGAACCGGCTCATGGCGCGTCCTCGATGTCGGCGGGAAACACCCAGCGCAGCAGTTTGCCGGCGCCGCAGCGCCGGGCCTCATGCACCTCGCCCGGTTCCAGCTCGCCTGGCCGCGGCGGCGTAAAGCCGAGCAGCGTCAGGCCGGGGGCGACGCCTTCGCTCACCCAGAAGCCGAGCGAGGGGCGGGTCAATCCGGACGGCGCCGGCGCGAACATCGCGGTCACTCGGTCGCCGGACGGATATCGGCCACCCGCACGCGGGCGTCCGGGTCCAGTTTCTGCGCGCCGAGCGCCACCACCTGCTCGCCGTCGGCAAGTCCTGCGACCACGGCACGGTCCTGCGCCAGCCGGCGCACCGCGACCTTGTGCGCGCGCAGCACCCCCTCCGGCGTGACGGTCCACACCATCGGCCCGTCGCCGCGGTCGATCAGCGCCGCGGCCGGCAGCGTCGCCACCGGGTCCGCCGTCGCCGCCGACAGGTGCAGCGTCGCGGTCATGCCGAGCGCGACCCAGTCGGGCGCGCCGTCGAGCATGTAGCGCGCGGTATAGGTGCGCAGCCGGCCGTCGGCGGCCGGCGCGCGTTCGCGCAGATGCGCCGCGATGGTCTGCCCCGGCCGCGCCCATAGCGTCACGGTCGCACCGGCGTGGCCGGCATCGGGCAGCGCCTGTTCGGGCAACTGCACCTCCACCTCCGGCGGTCCCGCCTCGGCCAACTGGAACACCGGATCGCCCTCGCCAACCACCGTGCCGCGGTCGCGCAGCACCGCCGTCACCACGCCGTCCGCCGGCGCGCGCAACGTGCCGTAGCCGAGCCGGTTCTGCGCCAGCGCCAGCGCGGCGTGGGCGGAGGCGACGTGCTCGCTGGCGGCGCGCGCGGTGGCCTGACGGGCTTCGTCGGCGGCGGCGGCGACCCAGCCCTGGGCGCGCAGCCGGGTGCTGCGGGCGGCATCGGCGACCGCCTGCGCCGCCTGCGCCTCGGCGGCGGCAAGGTCGGCTTCGGCGCTGCGCACCGCCAGCGCGAGATCGGTCGGGTCGAGCCGCGCCAGCACCTGCCCGGCGACCACAGGCGTGCCCACGTCCGCCTCGCGCGCCAGGATGCGCCCGCCGGCGCGGAAGCCGATCGCGGCCTCGCGGCGCGGGCGGACGGTGCCGCTATAGGTGCGCGCCGCGGCGTCGTCGGCCAGCGCCACCACCACCACCTGCACCGGCCGCACGCTGCGCTCGACGCTCGCCTGCGTCCGTTCGAAACAGCCGCCGGTCAGCAGCGGCAGGACGAAAACGAAGGGGAGGGCGGCGCGGGACAGGTTCGGCATGACGGCGCTCCGGCATCGGGAGCCGGAGGGTGGCTGACGAACTGACGAATGTCAATAGCCGTCAGGCCGTAGGCAGGGCGTCGGGTCGCAGCGCGCGCAGACAGAACTCCGCCATCCGCTCGGCCAGCGCCGCCATGTCCTCGCCATGCCGGCAGCATTTCTCCACCAGCATCGGGTGGGTGAACAGCACGCAGGACCCGTGCAGGAAGCGGGCCGTCTGATCCGGGTCGAGGGCGGCGAAGACGCCCTGCGCTTGGCCCTCGGCGACGATGTGGCGGAACGCGGCGTCCACCGTGTCGATATGCGCTTCCACGGTCGGCCATTCTTCCTGCAGCGCCGCGGCGACCATGTCGTGCATGCGCCGTTCCTGGAAGAACAGCGCCTCGGTCTGCTGCTGCAGCAGGCGGAACAGGGCGCGGATGCGCTCCGGCGGGCTGCCGGGGCCGCGCGCCACCGCCCAGGCGGCCTCGTCCAGCCCGGACAGCAGGCGGGCGCAGATCACCTGGTTGATCGCCGCCTTGCTGGGGAAGAAGCGATAGACGTTGGCCGGCGACATGCGCAGTTCGCGGGCGATGTCGGCCACCGTGGTCTTCTGGTAGCCGAGGCTGCGGAACAGCCGTTCCGCCGTATCAATGATCGCCGCCCGCGTCTGCGCGGCGGCCGGCGTGGGGGAGGGGGCGGAGGTGACGGCGGACATGCGATGCTACATATGACGAATCACGTCATTTGTCATCCCGCTGCTACGCCCGCTCACACCCCCGCCGCATCGTTCACCACGAACCCCACGCCGACGCTGCCGTTCCATTCCTCCACGCGCAGGTGTCCGGCCAGATGCAGCGGCACGCCGGAGCGCGACAGCAGCGCCTCCGCGAGCGGTCCGTCCTTGGCGCGGAACGCCACCGCCTTCAGCCGGCCGGCGCCGCCCTCGCCCTCCACGAAGGCGCGGATGGTGGCACCTTCCTTGCCCACCCGGTCGGCGCGCACCACCCGTGCGCGCGGCAGGATCAGCAGCGGCTCCTCGTTGCCCGGCCCGAACGGCGCCAGCCGCGCCAGGTGCTGCGCCAGCTCGGCGGTGCAGCCGGCCACTGCCACCGTCCCCTCCACCAGCAGGTCCGCGACCGACGGCAGCAGCGACGCCGCGGCCAGCCGTTCGTTCAGGAAGGCGTGGAACGCGGCGACCCGCGCTTCCGGCAGCGAAAAGCCCGCCGCCATCGGATGCCCGCCGCCGGTCGCGAGCAGCCCGGCCTGCCGCGCCGCGATCACCGCCCCGCCGAGATCGAGCCCCGGCACCGACCGGCCCGACCCCTTGGCGATGCCGTCCGCGATCCCGGCCACGCAGGCCGGCCGGTTGAATTTTTCCTTGAGCCGGCCCGCGACGATGCCGACCACGCCGGGATGCCACGCGGCACCGGCGACCATCAGTGCCGCATTGCCGGCCGCCACCTGCTGCGCGGCGGCCTGCATCGCCGCGTCCAGCATCGACGCCTCGACCTGCTGGCGCTGGCGGTTCACCGCGTCCAGCGTCGCCGCCAGGCCGCGCGCCTCCACCGGATCCTGCTCCAGCAGCAGCCGCATGCCGAGATCGGCCTCGCTGATCCGCCCCGCCGCGTTGATGCGCGGGCCAAGCGCATAGCCAAGCGTGATCGCGCTCGGCCGGTCGCGCACCTGCGCCACCTCCAGCAGTGCTGCGATGCCCGGCCGCCCGCGCCGCGCCATCAGCTTCAGCCCCTGCGCCACCAGCGCGCGATTGAGGCCGGTCAGCGGCATCACGTCGCACACCGTCGCCAGCGCCACCAGATCGAGCAGCGCCAGCAGGTCCGGCTCCGGCCGTCCGCCGAAGAACCCGGCGCGGCGCAGCGCCCGCACCGTGGCGATGGCGGTGAGGAAGGCGACGCCGGCGGCGCACAGCATGGTCAGGCCGGAGCCGCAATCCAGCCGGTTCGGGTTGACCGTCGCCAGCACCGGCGGCGGCGGCCCTTCGTTCTTGTGGTGATCCAGCACCAGCACGTCGGCCTGACCGGCGAGCGCGCCCAGCACCGCGCCGGCTGCCGTGCCGCAATCGACGCACACCACCAGCGTCGCGCCGCGTGCCATCAGCGATTGCAGCGCCGGCAGGTTCGGCCCGTAGCCCTCGCTCAGCCGGTCCGGCACATAGGGCAGCACGTCGCAGCCGAGGTCGCGCAGGAACGACACCATCAGCGCGCCGCTGCACGCGCCGTCCACGTCGTAGTCGCCGAACACGGCGACGGTTTCGCCGTGCCGCACCGCGTCGGCCAGCCGCGCAGCCGCCGCGTCCATGTCGGCGAGCACGCTCGGGTCCGGCAGCAGCGCACGCAGCGTCGGCTCCAGGAAATGTGCCGCCGCTTCCAGCCCGATGCCGCGCGCGGCGAGCAGCCGCCCGACGATCTCCGGCACGCCGAGCGACTGCGCGATGCCGAGGCCGATGCGGTCCTCGGCCGGGCGCCACATCCAGCGCCGCCCGGTCAGGCTGCGCGCGACGCCAAGGACGGGGGCGTCGGGGGCCGTCGGGCCGATGGCTTCCGCGGACGGCCGCGGTTCGCCGGGCACCGGCCTCCTCCTAGGCCGGCCTCCATTCGCCGTGCTGCCTGATGGCCGCGTGCATGGCGTCCGGCGCGATGTCCAGCTCACCCGGCCATGTGACCGTCCCGTACGCGACATGGACCTGTTCGAACACAGAGCGGTCCCGCAGGGGCGCGAAGACGCCCGTCTCCGGCGAGGAGATCAGCGCGGACAGATCGACGATACCCGTGAGGCCGTCAACGAAGCGCACTGACAGGCGATAGCCGGGAAGGGCCGTCACCTCCCGCACCCGCCACGGCATGGACGGCCTGACCGGCGGCGTCACGGCAGCGGCACGATCGTCCTGGGCTTCTGCCTGCGCGTGCATAGCTCCCAATCCTCCAAAAGTTCGGTGCGGTGTTCCTGTGCCCATTCAAGCACCAGGGCAAGCGCGCGGCGCGGTAAGCCGCCCTCGATCACGTCCAGCGTCTGCATGTCGATCAGCGCCTCATGCTCCGCGTAGAGGGCTATGGAAGTGCGGCGGCGGATGATCCTGCCAATATATCTGGATGAGGATGCCGTAGAACGTGCTGACTGTCGGCATCGCCAGGCCTCTCACCCGTCGGCCGCCATCATCCCCGCGCAGCTCTAATGCGCCATCCAGAACTTCGTCGCGTAGTTGTGGTGCGCCTCGATGTAGCGCACCGTGCCGGACTTGCTGCGCATCACCACGGAATGCGTCACCGCGCCGTTGCCGAAGCGGCGCACGCCGCGCAGCATCGCGCCCGTGGTCACGCCGGTGGCCGCGAACACCACCTCGCCGCGCGCCATGTCGCTGACGGAGAACACGCGGTTCGGATCGGTTACGCCCATCTCGCGCGCACGCTCGCGCTGCCCCTCGTCGTCGAACAGCAGCCGCCCCTGCATCTGCCCGCCGACGCAGCGCAGCGCCGCCGCCGCCAGCACGCCCTCCGGCGCACCGCCCGATCCCATGTAGATGTCCACGCCGGAATCGGGATGCGTGGTGGCGATCACGCCGGCCACGTCGCCGTCGCTGATCAGCATGATGCGCGCGCCCGCTTCGCGCGTGTGGGCGATCAGTTCCTCATGGCGCGGCCGGTCGAGGATGCAGGCCACCAGGTCGGCCACGTCGCAGCGCTTGGCGCGTGCCAGGTTGCGCAGATTCTTCGACGGCGGATCGTCGATATCGACCACGCCGGCCGGCAGGCCGCTGCCGATCGCGATCTTCTGCATGTAGATGTCGGGCGCGTGCAGGAAGTTGCCGCGCTCGGCCAGCGCGATCACGGTGATCGCGTTCGGCCCGCCCTTCGCGGTCAGCGTCGTGCCTTCCAGCGGATCGACGGCGATGTCCATCTTTGGCCCGCCGCGGCCGACCTTCTCGCCGATATACAGCATCGGCGCCTCGTCCATCTCGCCTTCGCCGATCACGACGGTGCCTTCGATGGCCACGGCGTCGAAGGATTTGCGCATCGCCTCGACCGCGGCGCCGTCGGCCTCGTTCTTCTTGCCCAATCCCATCCAGCGGCTCGCCGCCAGCGCCGCGGCTTCCGTGACGCGCACCAGTTCCAGCGCGAGGTTGCGGTCGGTTTGCAGTTCGTGCTCCGGCGCGTCGGCGTCGGCGATACTCTGGCTCATCATCGGGCTCCTCGGCTCAAGCGGGTTCGATGCGGATCATGGCCGGGTCTTCCAGCACCGCGTCCAGCGCGGCGATGCGGCGGAGCGCGTCGCGCATGGCGGATTCGCGCGTCTCGTGCGTCACCAGCACCACCGGCACCGCCTCGCCCGGCGCGCGGCCGCGCTGCAGCATGCTTTCCAGCGAAATGCCGGAATCGCGCAGCGCCGCGGTCACGTCGGCGATCACGCCCGGCCGATCGACCACCATCAGCCGCAGATAATAGCAGCCGAGATGCGCATCCATGCTGACCGACGGCGCGTCCGACAGCGCGCCCGACTGTGCGCCCCAGACCGGCGTCAGGCGTCCGCGCGCGATATCGATCAGGTCGGCGACCACCGCCGAGGCGGTCGGGCCGGCACCGGCGCCGCGGCCTTCCAGCATGATGCGGCCGACGAAATCGCCTTCCGCCACCACCGCGTTGAACACGCCATCGACGCGCGCGAGCGGCGAGGATTGCTGCACCATGCAGGGATGCACCCGCGCCTCGATGCCCGCGTCCGTCCGGCGCGCGAGACCCAGCAGCTTGATGCGGTAGCCGAGTTCGCCGGCAAAGGCGATGTCGAGCGCGGAGACGTGGCGGATGCCCTCGACATGCACCGCCGCGAACGCAACCGGCCGGCCGAACGCCAGCGCGGCGAGGATCGCCAGCTTGTGGGCGGCGTCGATGCCGTCCACGTCGAAGCGCGGGTCGGCTTCCGCGTAGCCGAGCTTCTGCGCGTCGGCGAGCACTTCGGCGAATTCGCGTCCGCGCTCGCGCATCACCGTCAGGATGTAGTTGCAGGTGCCGTTGAGGATGCCGGCGACCCGCATGATGCGGTTGCCGGCCAATCCTTCGCGCAGCGCCTTGATCACCGGGATGCCGCCGGCGACGGCGGCTTCGAACGCCAGCGGCACACCGGCGCGCTCGGCCTCTGCGGCGAGTTCGGCGCCATGCACGGCGAGCAGTGCCTTGTTGGCGGTGACGACGGGTTTGCCCGCCGCGATCGCCGCCTCCACCACCGCGCGGGCGATGCCGTCGGCGCCGCCGATCACCTCGACCACGACATCGACCGACGGATCGGTGGCCAGCGCCACCGGATCGTCGAACCAGCGCAGCCCGGCGAGCGCGGTGCCGCGGTCGCGCGTGCGGTCGCGCGCCGACACCGCGGTGACGGCGATCGGCCGTCCCGCGCGCGCCGTCACGATCTCCGCGTTCTGCCGCAGCAGCGTCAGCACGCCGGCGCCGACCGTGCCAAGGCCGGCAAGTGCCACCGAGATCGGGCGCGTCATTGTGCCGCCGCCGAAAGCTGCGGATCGGCCGGCCCGGCATTGTCCGCCTGCAGGAAAGCGCGGATGCTGCGCAAGGCCTGGCGCAGCCGGTGCGTGTTCTCCACCAGCGCGATGCGCACATGGCCGTCGCCATGCTCGCCGAAGCCGATGCCGGGGGCGACGGCGACTTTCGCGCGTGCCAGCAATTGCTTGCTGAATTCGAGGCTGCCGAGATCGGCGAAGCGCGGCGGGATCGGCGCCCAGGCGAACATCGAGCCGTCCGGCGACGGCACGTCCCAGCCGGCGGCGTGCAGGCCGCGGATCAGCACGTCGCGCCGTTCGCGATAGAGGGTGCGCATCTCGGCAACGCAGTCCTGCGGCCCGTTCAGCGCGGCGACGGCGGCGACCTGGATCGGCGTGAAGGCGCCGTAATCCAGATAGGACTTCATGCGCGTCAGCGCCGTGATCAGCTTGCGGTTGCCCGCCGCGAATCCCATGCGCCAGCCGGGCATGGAATAGGTTTTGGACAGGCTGGTGAACTCGACCGCAATGTCCTTCGCCCCTTCCACCTGCAGGATCGACGGCGGCGCCTTGTCGCCGAAATAGATCTCGGCATAGGCGAGGTCGGACAGGATCCAGATCTCGTGCCGGCGCGCGAACGCGACGATCTCGCGATAGAAGTCGAGGTCGGCGAGATAGGCGGTCGGGTTGGACGGGAAGTTGACGATCAGCGCCGTCGGCTTCGGCACCGAATGGCGCACCGCGCGATCCAGCGCGCGCAGCATGTCCTCGTCCGGGGACGCGGGCACGCTGCGCACGGCGGCGCCGGCAATAATGAAACCGAATTGATGAATTGGATAGGACGGGTTGGGCACCAGGATGGTGTCGCCGGGGCTGGTGATGGCGGCGGCGAGGTTGGCCAGCCCCTCCTTGGAGCCGAGGGTCGCGATCACCTCGCTCTCCGGATCGAGTTGCACCCCGAAGCGGCGCTGGTAGTACCCGGCCAGCGCCCGGCGCAACCCGGGAATGCCCTTGCTGGTGGAGTAGCGATGGCTGCGCGGATCCTGCACCGCCTCGACCAGCTTGGCGACGATGTGGGGCGGGGTCGGGCTGTCGGGGTTGCCCATGCCGAGGTCGATGATGTCCTCGCCGACGGCGCGGGCGCGCGCCTTGGCGGCGTTGACCTCGGCGAACACGTAGGGCGGCAGGCGGCGGATGCGGTGGAACTCGTCGGTCATGGTGCGGGTCCGGGTTTCGTGCGGGGAGTGTAGAGGAACGGCGCGGCCGAGTCTGACAAACTCGCGCGCTCAGTCGATCAGCCGCGCCGCGCCGCCGCCGCCCGCGGGCAGGGCGGCGACGTGCAGCGCGGCGGCGGGCACGCCGAAGCCGGTGAGAGCGGC
>JAJZVE010000118.1 GCA_021845835.1 Pseudomonadota bacterium
CGCGCTGCACACGACCGGCGGCTACATGGTCTGGGCGAGCTTCACCCACGAACTCGTATTCGACTACCAGCCGGGCGAGATCTACTGGTGCACCGCCGATGTCGGCTGGGTGACGGGCCACACCTACATCGTCTATGGCCCGCTCGCCAACGGCGCCACCACGCTGATGTTCGAAGGCATCCCGACCTGGCCGGATGCCGGCCGGTTCTGGCAGGTGGTGGACAAGCACAAGGTCAACACCTTCTACACCGCCCCGACCGCCATCCGCAGCCTGATGCGCGAAGGCGAGGCGCCGGTGACGAAATGGAGCCGCAAGAGCCTGCGCATCCTCGGCACCGTCGGCGAGCCGATCAATCCGGAAGCGTGGCTCTGGTACTACCGCGTGGTCGGCGACGAGCGCTGCCCGATCGTCGATACCTGGTGGCAGACCGAGACCGGCGGCATCCTGATCTCTCCCCTGCCCGGCGCCATCGCGCAGAAGCCCGGCTCGGCGACGCTGCCGCTGCCGGGCGTGGTGCCGGCACTGGTCGATGGCGAGGGCAAACGGCTGGACGGGCCGGCCGAGGGCAATCTGTGCATCGCGCAGCCCTGGCCGGGCATGATGCGCACCGTGTTCGGCGACCATGAGCGGTTCGTGCAGACCTATTTCTCCACCTTCAAGGGCCTCTATTTCACCGGCGACGGCGCGCGGCGCGACGCCGACGGCTACTGGTGGATCACCGGGCGCGTCGATGACGTGATCAACGTCTCCGGCCACCGGCTCGGCACCGCGGAAGTGGAGAGCGCGCTGGTCGCCCACCTGAAGGTGGCCGAAGCGGCCGTCGTCGGCTTCCCGCACGAAATCAAGGGCCAGGGCATCTACGCCTATGTCACGCTGAAGACCGGGGTCGAGCCGACCGAGGCGCTGCGCAAGGAACTGGTGGCCTGGGTGCGCCAGGAGATCGGGCCGATCGCGTCGCCGGACGCGATCCAGTGGGCCCCCGGCCTGCCCAAGACCCGCAGCGGCAAGATCATGCGCCGCATCCTGCGCAAGATCGCCGCCAACGAGACCGAGGGCCTCGGCGACACCTCGACGCTCGCCGATCCCGCGGTGGTAACGGAACTGGTCACGAACCGGGTCGGCTGACAGCGCCCGCGCCGCGGTCATGGCGATCCTTTCGCGCGGGTGGCGCGCCGGCCTGCTCGGCCGCGCTTACCGCAAGCTGCTGCACTCGTTCTACGCCAACGACCTGGCGATCGACCTGCGGCTGGCTGCCAAGCGAGAGGCGGTGCGCTATATCCGCGCCCATATGGCGGACGCGGTGATGCGCCGCGACCGGTTCGAACTGCTGCGCTTCGCGCTGGCGCGGGCGCCGCAGGACGGGCTGGTGCTGGAATTCGGCGTCGAGAAGGGCGCGTCCGTCTCCTGCCTCGCCGGCGCGACGCCCCGTGTGGTGCATGGCTTCGATTCGTTTCGCGGCCTGCCGGAGGACTGGACCGGCACCGGCGAGGCGCGCGGGGCGTTCGACCTGAAGGGCAAGCTGCCCAAGGTGCCGGGCAACGTGCGGCTGCATGTCGGCTGGTTCGACGCGACGCTGCCGCGCTTCCTGGCCGAGCAGGAGGGGCCGGTGGCGCTGCTGCACATCGACTGCGACATCTACGCCTCGACGCGCACCGTGCTCGACCTGCTGGCGCCGCGCATCGTGCCGGGCACGGTGATCGTGTTCGACGAGTATTTCAACTACCACGGCTGGCGGCAGCACGAGTACCGTGCGTTTCAGGAGTTCCTCGCGGCGAGCGGCCAGCGCTACCGCTATCTCGGCTTCGCCGCCGAAAAAGGCCATGTCGCGGTGACGATCGCATGAGCGTGCCGGTCCGCCTGTTCCTTCTCCTCGCCGCGCTGCTGCTGGCGACGCCGGCGCGGGCACGCGCGGACAGCGACGCGCTGTGGCGCATCGTGCATGGCCAGTGCGTGCCCGACCAGCTTCAGCACGCCGACCCGGCGCCGTGCGCGCAGGTGGCGCTGGCGGACGGCTGGGCGGTGCTGAAGGACCGGCGCGGGGTGGCGCAGTTCCTGCTGATCCCGACCGCGCGTGTCACCGGCATCGAGGACCCGGCAATCCTGGCCCCCGGCGCGCCGAACTACTTTGCGGCGGCGTGGGCGGAGCGCGGCCGGACGCAGGCGCGGCTGCCGCATCCGGTGCCGCGCGACGCGCTCGCGCTCGCCATCAACTCGCCATCCGGGCGCAGCCAGAACCAGTTGCACATCCATATCGACTGCCTGCGCGCCGACGTGCGCGCCGCCCTGCGCGCGCATGTGGCCGTGATCGGTCCGGACTGGGCGCCGCTGCCGGGCGGGCTGCTGGGCCATCCGTATCTCGCCCGCCGCCTCGACGGCGCCGAATTCGGCACGGCCAATCCGTTCCGCCTGCTGGCGCAATGGCCTGGCGTCGGCGCGGCCGGGCTGCGCCCCTGGACGCTGGTTGTGGCCGGCGCGGCGGACGGGTTCATCCTGCTCGCCGACCGCGCCGACCCGCGCGCCGGCGACCCCGCCGAGGGCGAGGAAGTGCAGGACCACGACTGCGCGCTGGCGCACGCCCCGGCCGACTGAGCGGCGGAAGGCTGCCCGTTGTCACGGGCCGGAGCCTTGCATGCGGATCGTGCGGCGCAGCCCTGGCTGCCCGGATGGAAGCGTGGCCGGTAGCGCCGGCGCGAATTTTCGCGGCATCGAAGGGGGTGCCGGGCGACCTCGCTCCGGCCGTTGCTACGCCGCGATCCGCGCCTCGATCACGTCCCAGATGCGCGCCGCCAGATCGACGCCGTCGAAGCGCGCGATCTCCTGCAATCCGGTCGGCGAGGTCACGTTGATCTCGGTCAGCCAGTCGCCGATCACGTCGATGCCGACGAAGACCAGGCCCTGGCGCTGCAGCGTCGGGCCGATCGCGGCGCAGATCTCGCGGTCGCGCGCGGTGAGCGTGCTCTTCTCCGGCCGGCCGCCGACATGCATGTTGCTGCGCGCCTCGCCCTGCGCCGGCACGCGGTTGATGGCACCCGCCGGCTCGCCGTCGACCAGGATGATGCGCTTGTCGCCGAGGCGCACCGCCGGCTCGTAGCGCTGGATCATCAGCGGCTCGCGCGAGCGCGCGAAATGCATCTCCAGCAGCGCGTTCAGGTTCGGATCGTCGTGGCGGATCAGGAACACGCCGGCGCCGCCGTTGCCGAACAGCGGCTTGACCACGATGTCCTTGTGCGTGGCGCGGAAACCGCGGATCGCGTCGCTGTCCCACGTTACCAGCGTCGGCGGCATCAGCTCGGGGAAATGCGTGACCAGCAGCTTCTCCGGCGCATTGCGCACCGCGGCCGGGCTGTTCACCACCAGCGGGCCGCCGATGCCGTCGGGGCGATGCACGTGCTCCAGCATGTGCGTCGCCGTGATATAGGCCATGTCGAACGGCGGATCCTGGCGCATCAGGATCACGTCGGTCGTGCCGAGATCGAGCATGACCCGTTCGCCGAAGCGGAAATGGTCGCCGCGCACGCGCTGCACCGTGACCGGGCGCGCCAGCGCGCGCAGCCGCTGCTCACGCTGCGCGCCCGCCTTCAGCACCCCTTCGGCCAGCGCCATGTGGCGGACTTCGTAGTGGAACAGCCGATGGCCGCGCGCCTGCGCCGCCAGCATCAGCGCGAAGCTCGAATCGGCGTCGATGTTGATGCTCTCGATCGGGTCCATCTGGACCGCGACGGTCAGCGGGCGCGGCATGCGTCGTCTCCTTCGGCGGCGGGGCGCGGGCGAGGGCTTTGCCGGCCGCTTCTCTCCGTCAGTTCCGCCGCGAACGCAACTCGTCCATGACCGCGTGGGCCTGCGCCGCCGCTGCCGGCACCAGGTCGGCAAACTGGCCGAGGCAGCGCAGCGCCGCGCCGGTCTGCCCCAGTTCGGCATGCAGCATTGCCGTATCCCACCACAGCGCCGGCTCCAGCGGCGCCATGCGCAGCATGTCCAGCGCCGAGGCCAGGGCCCCCGCCACGTCGCCGCCCTGGTGGCGGCGCAGCCGGATGTTGTTCTGCAGCCGCAGCAGCACCGCGCGCGCACCCGCCGGTGCCAGCAGGCCGGGGCGCAGCTCCGCCGCTGCGCCCTCCCGCCGCCGCAACAGTGCGCGCAGCGCCCGCGCATCCAGCATCGTCCCGCCGCCGAACGGGTCGATCACCGTCGCCGCCGGCCCGCCGGCCAGCGCGACGAGGAAGTGGCCGGGGAAATCGACGCCGTGCGCCTCCCACCCGGCGGCGCGCGCCGCATGCAGCCACAGCACGCCGAGCGCCACCGGCAGGCCGCGCCGCCGTTCGATCACGCGGATCAGGTTGGCATTGGCCAGCGCGTCATACGTCTCGGTATCGCCGGCATAGCCGAACTGCCCGGCCAGCAGCCCGGCCAGCGCCGCCGCCTGCGTCGGCCCGTCCTCCGCCGCCACCACGGCGGCGAGCGCCGCCGCCTCGCGCGCGACCGACGACAGATGCGCCTCCGCCGCCAGCCAGTCGGCCTCCGGCGCGTCGATGCGGGCAAGTTGCAGCGCCGCGCCGGCGATGTCGATCTCCGCGTCCGGCAGCGCGCCGATCGCCTCCAGCGCGCGGCGAGGATCGCTCACGCCGCCGCCCTCACTCCGCCGGCGTCGCCTCCGGCAAATAGAGCGCCGAGCCTTTCGCCCGGAACGTCTCGCTCATCTGCTGCATCCCGGCCATCCGCTCGGCATCGGCGCGGATGTCCTGGGTGATCTTCATGGAACAGAATTTCGGCCCGCACATGGAGCAGAAATGCGCGACCTTGTGCGCCTCCTTGGGCAGTGTCGCGTCGTGGAACCGCCGCGCCGTGTCGGGATCGAGGCCGAGATTGAACTGGTCCTCCCAGCGGAACTCGAAGCGGGCGCGGCTGATCGCATCGTCGCGCAGCTTCGCCGACGGATGGCCTTTCGCCAGATCGGCGGCGTGCGCGGCGATCTTGTAGGTAATCACGCCGGTTTTCACGTCGTCGCGGTCGGGCAGGCCGAGATGCTCCTTCGGCGTGACGTAGCAGAGCATCGCGGTGCCGAACCAGCCGATCATCGCCGCCCCGATCGCGGAGGTGATGTGGTCGTAACCGGGTGCGATGTCGGTCGTGAGCGGGCCGAGCGTGTAGAACGGCGCCTCGCCGCATTCGGCGAGCTGCTTGTCCATGTTGACCTTGATCTTGTGCATCGGCACGTGGCCGGGGCCTTCGATCATCACCTGGCAGCCCTTGTCCCAGGCGATCTTCGTCAGCTCGCCGAGGGTTTCCAGTTCGGCGAACTGCGCACGATCGTTGGCGTCGGCGATGGAGCCGGGCCGCAGCCCGTCGCCGAGCGAGAACGACACGTCATAGCGCCGCATGATGTCGCAGATCTCGTCGAACCGCTCATAGAGAAAACTCTCGCGGTGATGCGCGAGGCACCAGCGCGCCATGATCGAGCCGCCGCGCGAGACGATGCCGGTGACGCGCTTCGCGGTCAGCGGCACGTAGCCCAGCCGCACGCCGGCATGGATGGTGAAGTAATCCACACCCTGCTCGGCCTGCTCGATCAGCGTGTCCTTGAACACCTCCCAGTCGAGCCTGTCGGGATCGCCGCCGACCTTTTCCAGCGCCTGGTAGATCGGCACGGTGCCGATCGGCACCGGCGCGTTGCGCAGGATCCAGGAGCGGATGTTGTGGATGTTGCGCCCGGTCGACAGGTCCATGACGGTATCGGCGCCCCAGCGGATCGCCCACACCATCTTTTCCACCTCTTCGGCGGCCGATGACGTCACCGCCGAGTTGCCGATGTTGGCGTTGATCTTGACCAGGAAGTTGCGGCCGATGATCACCGGCTCCAGTTCCGGGTGGTTGATGTTGGCGGGGATGATGGCGCGGCCGGCGGCGATTTCCGCACGCACGAACTCGGGCGTGACGAACTCCGGGATGGCGGCGCCGAAATCCTCGCCGTCGGCGCGACGCTCCGCGGCGCCGTCCGGCATCTTCGCGCGGCCGAGGTTTTCGCGGTGCGCGACGTAGATCATTTCCTCGGTGACGATGCCGGCGCGCGCGAATTCCAGTTGCGTCACCGGCCGGCCCGCGACGCCCGCGCGCAGCCGCCGCGGCGCCGGGCAGTGCGGCACCAGCTTGTCGCCGGCGGCATGGCCGTTGTCCTCGGGTCGGACGGCGCGCGGCGTCGCGTCGGCAAAGCCGCGGCGGGCGATCCACGAGTCGCGGACGCTCGGCGCGCCGGCTTGCAGGTCGATCGGCAGCGCCGGATCGGTATAGGGACCGGACGTGTCATACAGCCGCAGCGGCGCCTCGTTCGCGGAGGGGTGCAGGTCGATCTCGCGGAACGGCACGGCGATGTCGGGGCGGCCCTCCGGGCTGGAATAGACCTTGCGGGAACCGGCGATCGGGCCGGTGGTGACGGCGGCGGGCTTGGCCTGAACGTTCATGGCGTCCTCTCGCGAACGGGGCCGGTTCGCGGGACGGGGGAGGCTTGCCTGTGCGCTGTCCCGTCCCTACGCCGGCGTGACCCGGATCAGGTTCTCAGGGTTGCCGCGCTGGCCGGCGTGCTGCCGGTCGATCGGCGTCTCAGCCCCTTGACGGGACACCCCTCGGAAAGGACGCAAGGTGTGCTTCCGGTCGGGCGGTGTCAACAGGCGCCGCGCCGCCGACGGAAGTGCGCCGGCAGCCGCCGCGGCCGCCGCGGCGGCCGTCGTGCCGCCCGGCAGCCCGGCCGGGCGCCTCGGCTACCCCACCGCGCGCCGATGCTCCTCCAGCCGCGGCATCAGCTCCACCAGGTTGCAGGGACGGTGGCGGTTGTCGAGCTGCCAGACCAGGATGTCGTCCCACGCATCCTTCACCGCGCCGGGACTGCCCGGCAGCGCGAACAGATAGGTACCGTGCGCCACGCCGCCCAGCGCGCGCGACTGCATCGTGGACGTGCCGATTTTCTGGTAGCTCAGCATGCGGAACAGCTCGCCGAAGCCTTCGATGCGTTTCTCCAGCACGCGCTCGAAGGCTTCGGGCGTCACGTCGCGGCCGGTGATGCCGGTGCCGCCGGTGCTGATCACCACGTCGATCTCGGGATCGGCGATCCAGCCGCGCAGGCGCCGCTCGATCGCGTCGGCGTCGTCGCGCTCGATCGCCCGCGCGGCGACATGGTGCCCGGCTTCGGCGATGCGCGCGGCCAGCGCGTCGCCCGACGTGTCGTTGTCGGCGGTGCGCGTGTCGGACATCGTCAGCACGGCAATGTTCACGGCGATGAAGCGGCGACTTTCGTCGATGCGCGCCATCCGGCGTCTCCTTGCTGCGTCTGCCGCGGATGATAGCGCGGCCACAGCCCGGCGGCGAGTTCGTCCAGACTCGGCGCCGGCAGGTGCAGGCGCGCGGCATAAAGCCATGTGTTGGTCAGCACACGCGGCACATAGGCGCGGGTCTCGTCGAGCGGGATCGCCTCGATGAACAGCAGCGGGTCGCCCAGGTCGCGCACCTGCGGCGCCCAGCGCGCGAAGCTGCCCAGCCCTGCGTTGTAGCTCGCGATCAGCCGGATCAGGTCGCCGTTCACCGGCTCCTGCCCCGCCAGGAACACGATGTAGCGCTGGCCGAGGTCGAGGTTGAACGCCGGGTTCGCCAGCAGCTCGGCGCCGCCCGCCAGCGGCCGGCCGAGCATGTCGCGCGCCGTCTCCGGCATGATCTGCAGAATGCCGAGCGCCCCGGCCGAGGACACCATCGCTGCGTCGAAATTCGATTCGGTGCGCGCCATGCCATAGACCATCGCCGGATCGACGACGAAGCCGCCGGCCGGGTGCAGCTCCGGCACCGGCACGCGCGCTGCCTGGCGCGGGCGGCCATCGGCAGCGGCCAGCAGATCGGCGAAGGCAGCGGCGGCGTCGGCCAGCCGCGCCTGCGTGGCGACCAGCATGGCGGCGCGTGCCAGCGGGCGCGCCGCCGCCGCCGCCGGCAGCAGCAGCCGCAGCTCCGCCTCCGCCCGCGCCGCCTCGCCGACCTGCAGCAGCGCGAAGGCGCGGCGGCCGGGCGCGGTGGCCGCCACTGCCGCAACATCGGCGGTGCCGAGCGTTGCCCATTCCCCCGCGGCGAGCCGTACCCATTGCGGCAGCCCGAGCCGGCGGCGCGCCAGCAGCGCGTAGAACCCGTGGCCCTGCTCGGCGCCACGACGCAGCCATTGGGAATAGCCCTCGCCGTCACCCTGCCGCTGCGCCGCACGGCCGGCCCAGTAGGCGCAGGCGGCGCGCTGCTCCGCGGTGCCGACCGGCGCCTGCCAGCCGGCGGCGAACAGCGCCTCCGCGGTCGCCATCCGGCCCTGCCGCCACGCCGCCAGGCCGGCCGCGTAGCCCGCCACCGCGGCCCGCCCGCTCGGCGGCCCGGCGCCGAGCGCCAGCGCCTCCTCGTCGCGGCCGAGGGTGAACAGGACGCGCGCCGCCTCGCCGCGCAGCAGCGCCGCATAGTCCGCACGGAGGCCCGCGGTGCGCCGCAGCAGGTGCAGCACCCCGTCGGCACCGCGCGCCCGCGCCACCGCCTGCACGTCGCGGTCCAGCTCCGGGTTGCGGCGTGGCCCCTGCTCGTCCACGTCGTCCGCATCGGCTGTCGCCAGCGGGTCGGGCGGGCGGGCGATCGCCGGCGGCGGCGCCTCGCCGTCCGGCAGCCGGGCCAGCAGCAGCCGGTACACCGCCGGCGCGTCCGGCAGGTCCGGCCAGCGCGCCAGCCAGTCGCGCAACGCCGCAGCACCCGGCCGCGTCGCCGGGTTCAGGTAGCGGTCCGCCAGCACATGGCCGAACATCGCAAGCCCCAGCGGCGACCCGTCCGCCAGCCCGGCCGCCAGCCGCGCCGCCCCTGCCATGTCGCCCGCCGCCTGCAGCCGGAACACGCGCCCCAGCAGCCGTGCCTCGGCCGCGGGCAGCAGCCGCGGCAGCACTGCCGGCGCGAGTGCGGGGCGCGGCTGCGCCACGGCGACCTCGTCGCGCGAGACGAGAGAAAGCGGCGGTGCCGTTTGCGCCAAGGCGCCACTTGCGGCCAGCCTGGCCATCGCGAAGGCCCCGGCCAGTACGACCGCGGCGACGGGAAGCCGGGCGAAACAACGTCCGATCCCTCGCATTACTGGCCCCTAACCCGGTGTCGGCCTGCAACGCAACAGTCCGGGGTGGGACGAATCTCGATATTGAGACGGTCCGACGGGACGTCAGCAGGTTAGCGGCTGTTGCCGAATCACACTTGCGTCAGGTTCGCGTCGAGCGACCGGCGCAGCAGGCGCAGATCGGCCCAGGCCTCGCGCTTGGCGCCCGGGTTGCGCAGCAGGTAAGCGGGATGCAGCATCGGCAGCGCCGGGATCGGCGTGTCGAGGCCGGGAATGGCGGCATCGTGCCAGCGTCCGCGCAGCCGCGTGATCCCCGCGCTGCCGCCGAGCACCCCGCGCGCCGCCAGCGCGCCGAGCAGCACGAGGCGCTGCGGGCGCACCAGCGCGATGTGGCGCAGCAGGAACGGCAGGCAGACCGTCACCTCGCTGTCGGTCGGGTTGCGGTTGCCGGGCGGACGCCACGGGATCAGGTTGGTGATCAGGTAGCCCGAACGATCCAGCCCGATGCTGGCCAGCATCCGGTCGAGGAACTGTCCCGAGCGGCCGACGAACGGCTTGCCGGTGCGGTCCTCCTCCTCCCCCGGCCCCTCGCCCACCAGCATCAGCCCCGCATCCGGGTTGCCATCGGCGAACACCAGGTTGGTCGCGGTGGCGGCGAGCGCGCAGCCGTCGAAGGCGGCCAGCGCCGCGCGCAGCTCCGCGACACTGCGCGCCGCCGCGGCAATCTCCTGCGCCCGCCGCACCGGGGCGGGTTGCCCCTGCGGCGCGGCGGGTTGCGCCCGGCGCGCCGCCGGCGCGGGCGCGGGCGCCGCCGGGATCGGCCGGGGTGCAGCCCGGGTGCGGTCGTGCGGCGCCGCGTCCAGCGCCTCGTCGGCCCCCCACGCGATCTGCAGCCTGAGCAGCGCCAGCGCGTCCATGCGGCACGGTTTGCGTCCGCCGCCGGTTTTGCGCAACCGCTGCGGCGCCCCTATGAGTGCGCGAGCGAAGGGGGACGGCGATGTCGGAGAGCGTGGCACGGGAGACGATGGAATTCGACGTGGTGATCGTGGGCGCCGGTCCGTCCGGCCTCG
>JAJZVE010000119.1 GCA_021845835.1 Pseudomonadota bacterium
CCGCGGCACGCCGTTGGCGGCACCGCCCAGGCCGATCACGGCATGGCGCAGTGCGCGGTCGTTCATGTCGAGGCAGCGCCGCCACGTCACGCGCCGCACGTCGAGGCCGGCCTTGTTGCCCCAGTAGAGATGGTTGTCGATCAGCGCGGCGAGCAGGTTGTTGGCCGAGGTGATGGCGTGGAAGTCGCCGGTGAAATGCAGGTTGATCTCGTCCATCGGTGCCACCTGCGCCCAGCCGCCGCCGGTCGCGCCCCCCTTCATGCCGAAGCAGGGACCGAGGCTCGGCTCGCGCAGGCAGATCATGGTGGAGCGCCCGGCGGCGTTCAGCGCGTCGCCGAGGCCGATCGTCGTGGTGGTCTTGCCCTCGCCGGCCGCCGTCGGCGTGATGCCGGTGACCAGCACCAGCGCCCCGTCGGGGTGATGCTCCGTGTCCCGGATGAACGGGAAGTCGATCTTCGCCTTGTACCGTCCATAGGGCAGCAGGGCCGTCGGCGGGATGCCGGCGCGGGCGGCGATCTCGGCGATCGGGCGCAAGGTCACGGAACGCGCGATGTCCAGATCGCTCGGCATCACAGATGTCCTTCCGGTCGCGTGTCAGTCTGACGGGGCGCGGTTGCGGATGTCCAGCGCGTGCAGCGCCATGTCCGCCGCGCGCACGAAACGCCGCATGTCGTCCGCCGCGACCGCGCCGATGCAGCCGACACGGAAGCTCGGCCGCGCCGTGTTGTAGAAGTTGCTGATGAGGAAGCCGCGCGTCTTGAGCGCATCCACGAACCCCTGCAGCGACCAGCGCGGATCGCCCGGTGCGGCGACGTTGACCACGATCGGCCCTTGCACGCCGCGCGCCAGGCACGGCCGCAGGCCGATGTCCACCATGCCGTCGTAGAGCACGCGCGCATTCTCCCGGTAGCGCGCCAGCCGTGCCGGCGCGCCGCCCTCGGCCGCGAGCAGCACCAGCGCGGTCCGCAGCGCCGCCACGATCTGCGCCGGCGGGGTGAAGCGGAAACTGCCCCAGCCGTCGCGCTCGCCCGCGTCGAAGATGTCGCGCAGGTCGAACGACCAGCTTGCCGCCTGCCCCGGCGCGGTCGCCGTCAGCGTGTCCTTGCGCGCGATCACGACCGCGAGGCCCGGCAGCCCCTCCAGGCACTTGTTCGCCGTGAACACCGCCGCGTCGGTTTCCGGCTGCCGCGTCAGGTCGAGCGGCAGCGCGCCGAACGCCGACACGGCGTCGAGGATCATGCGCCGCCCGGCCGCCCGCACCGCCGCCCCGATCGCCACCGGATCATGCACGACGCCGGTGCTGGTTTCCGAATACACCAGTCCGACATGCGTGATGGCGGCGTCGGCGGCGAGCGCGCGCGCCACCGCCTCCGCCGCCAGCGGTGCGGTGGGCGAGACCGCCAGCGGCACGACGGCGCGCCCGATCGCGCCCGCCAGCCGCGCCATGCGCTCGCCGTAGGAGCCGGTGAGCGGGATCAGGATGCGGCCGGCGGGCGGCACCAGGCTGCGCAGGCTGGCTTCGATGGCGAAATGGCCGGCGCCCTGCAGCGGTAACACTGCGTGCGTGTCCAGCACCCCGCCGGCGAGCGCGCCGACCGCCTCGCGCACCGCGGCGTAGAGCGGGCGGAAGTCGCGGTCCCAGGGCGCGTAGTCCTGGCCGGCGGCGGCGCGGATTTCGGGGCGGGTGGTCACGGGACCGGGGATCAGCAGCAGCATGGCGCCTCTCGTCGGGGGGCAGAGGTGGCATGGCGGGCGGTGCGATGCCAGTCCGGCCGTCGCCCTCTGCGCCGCCGCCTGCTACGCTCGCGGCATGACCCTGCCCTTCGCCCTGCCCGACTGGCTGCCCTGGTGGGTGCCGCTGGTCGTCCTGGTCCCGGTGCTGCTCTATCTGGCGGTGTTCCTGCTGATGCCGTTCAGCGTGTTCGGGGTGAAGGGGCGGCTCGATCTGATCGACGCGCGGCTGGACGAGATCCAGGGCGAGATCCGCACCCTCAGCCTGCGGCTGCCCGACGCCGCCGGCGCCGCGACGCACCTGCGCGACCCGGAGGGGCGGCCGCCGATCCCGCCGGCGCCGGCGCCCACCGACCTGCCACGGCGCCCGATGGCGCCGCGCGACGAGGCGGAGACGGGGGACGAGGAGCCTCGCGCGGCGGCGCCGCGCCACGGGCGCGGGCCGGGCGAGCGGTCGGAACCGCGGCTCGACTGGCCGCGCTGAGACCGAGGCTGTAGCCTCACGGCAGCCGCGGGAGAGGGCAGGGGCGATGCGCGTCAGCGTGATGCAGATGAATGCCGGCCACGACAAGGCGCAGAACCTCGCCCAGGCGAACCGTCTGCTGCAGGCGGCGATCGGGACCGACCGCCCGTCGCTGGTGGCGCTGCCGGAGATGTGGACCTGCCTCGGCGGCGATCGCGCCGCCAAGCTGGACGCCGCCGAGGAACTGCCGCCGCCGGGCAGCAATGCGCCGGGCGGTGCGGCGTACGAGTTCCTGCGCGGCGTCGCCCGCAGCCAGCGCATCCACGTCCACGGCGGCTCGATCGCCGAGCGGGCGGGCGAGCGGCTGTTCAACACCACCGTCCTGTTCGACCCCGACGGGGGGGAGATCGCGCGCTACCGCAAGATCCACCTGTTCGACATCCTCACCCCCGATGGCACCGGCTATCGCGAAAGTGCCAGTTACGGCAGCGGCGCCGAGGTGGTGACGTGCGCGGTTGACGGCGTGCGCGTGGGCCTCGCGATCTGCTACGACGTGCGTTTTCCGGAACTGTTCCTGGCGCTGCGGCGCGCCGGCGCCGAGCTGATCTTCCTGCCGGCGGCGTTCACGCTGCAGACCGGCAAGGACCACTGGGAGGTGCTGCTGCGCGCCCGCGCCATCGAAACCCAGTGCTGGCTCGCTGCCCCGGCCACCTGGGGCCGGCACAGCGACGGCGGCGGCGGCGCGCGCTTCACCTACGGGCATTCGCTGATCTGCGACCCCTGGGGCATGGTGGTGGCGCGGGCCTCGGACGGGGTCGGGTGGGCGAGCGCGCGCATCGATGCGGCGCTGACCGCGCGCGTGCGGCGGGACATGCCCGTGCTCGATCACCGCAAGCTCGCGTGAGCGCGCCGCAGGCGGAAGCGGCCGGGCCGGAGCCGTTCAGCCGCATTGCCTTCGCGGCCTCGCCGACGCCGCTGGCGCAGAGCGCGCGCGCCAACCTGGTGGCGCGCTACCAGGATTGCCCGGGCGAGGATGCCGACGTCATCGTCTGCCTCGGCGGCGACGGCTTCATGCTGGAGACGCTGCACCGCAACCTCGGCCGCAGGATGCCCGTTTATGGCATGAACTGCGGCTCGGTCGGCTTTTTGATGAACGAATACAACGAGGACGACCTGCCGGGCCGCCTGGCGCGCGCGCAGGCCGCGATCCTGCACCCGTTGCGCATGCACGCCGTCACCGCGACCGGCCGGGTCGAGGAGGCGCTGGCGCTGAACGAGGTGTCGCTGCTGCGCCAGTTGCGGCAGACAGCGAAGATCCGCATCACCGTGGAGGGGCGGGTGCGGCTGCCGGAGCTGATCTGCGACGGCGTGCTGATCTCCACGCCGGCCGGATCGACCGCCTACAACCTCTCCGCGCACGGACCGATCGTGCCGCTGTCGGCCAATCTGCTGCCGCTGACGCCGATCAGCGCATTCCGCCCGCGGCGCTGGCGCGGCGCGCTGCTGCCGAGCACCGCGGACGTGCTGTTCGAAATCCTGGAGGCCGACAAGCGCCCGGTCGCGGCGGTCGCCGATTCGACCGAGGTGCGCGACGTGGTCTCGGTCGCGGTCAGCGAGGATCGCGACATCAGCGTGCGCGTGCTGTTCGACCCGGACCAGGGACTTTCGGAGCGGATCATCGCCGAGCAGTTCGCTGCCTGACCTCACGATCCAGGCCGGACACGCCGCTGTGTCATTGCGCATCTGACCGGCCCGCAGCGAAACGGGTATATTCCGAGGCCATGCAGTTCCTGTTCGTCGCCATGCAGTTCCTGACTGATTTCGCCGATCTCGCGGTGGTGCTGCCGCTGGCCGTCGCGGTCGGCGTCGCCCTGCTGGCGAGCGGCTGGCCCCGCGGGGCGCTGGCCTGGGCGGTCGTCGTCCCGGCGACGCTGCTGACCGTGCTGCTGGCGAAGCTGGTGGTGGCGGCGTGCGGCACCTACCTGCCGTTCCACGGCCTCTATGACGGCTTCCGCAGCCCGAGCGGGCATACCGCCTCCGCCGCGGTGGTGTATGGCGGGCTGCTGTCGCTGCTGCTGCCGGAGCCGCGGCGCGGCCTGTCCCGGCCGTTCGCGGCGATCGCCATCGCCGGCGTGGTCGCGGTGCTGTTCGGCGGCACGCGGCTCGCCCTGCACGTCCACTCGCGCTCGGACGTGCTGGCCGGGGCGGCGCTGGGCATTGCCGGCGCGCTGGTGCTGGCGCGATTCGCCGGCCCGCGGCCGTCGCGGCTGCGGGTGGCGATCCCGCTGGCGGTGGCGCTGGCGGTGGTGCTGCTGTTCCACGGCCGGCATCTGCGCGCCGAGGACCAGATCGACCGGGTTTCCCACCTGGTCTGGCCGCTGACCTTGTGCTGCCGGGCGCGGTAGCCGCGACAGCCCGAGGATCGGGTCAGTCCAGGCGTTGCCGCACCTGGGTCCGTCCCAGCGCCGGAATGCCGACGAAGCCGCGCACCACGAGCCTCCGGCCGCCGCGCGCCGCAGCGCCAGCAGCCGGCGTGCGGTGTCGCGCGGCCGGCGACGTCAGGCTGACCGCCCCCCCGCGCGCCCATAGCTGTCCTCGACGCGGATCACGTCGTCCTCGCCGAGATAGCTGCCCGCCTGCACCTCGATCAGCGTCAGCGGGATGCGGCCGGGATTGGCCACCCGGTGCAGGCAGCCGACCGGCAGGTCCACGCTCTCGTTCTCGCGCACCAGCAGCGTCTCGCCGTCGCGCGTGATCAGCGCCGTGCCGCTCAGCACCGTGAGGTGCTCGGCGCGGTGGAAATGCTTCTGCAGGGACAGCCGCTCGCCCGGCGACACCACGACCCGATGCACCCGGAACCGCTCGGCGGCGAACAGCGTCTCGAAAAAGCCCCAGGGCCGGTAGAAGCGGTTGTGCGCGGCGGCCTCGTGCCGGCCGGCGGCGCGCAGGCGATCGACGATGCGCTTCACGTCCTGCGAGCGGTCGCGGTGCATCGCCAGCACCGCATCCTCCGTCACCACCACGATCGCATCCTGCAGGCCGACCACCGCGGTCAGGATGCCGTCGCTGCGGACATAGCAGTGGCGCGCCCCTTCCAGCAGCACGTCGCCGGTGGCGACGTTGCCGTTCTCGTCCTTGCCGCCGAGTTCCCACAGCGCCCCCCAGCTGCCGACATCGGACCAGCCGAGATCGGCGGGGATGACGGCGGCGCGGTCGGTGCGCTCGGCGACGGCATAGTCGAGGCTGATGTTCGGCGCTCCGGCGAACGGCGCCGCGGCGAGGCGAATAAAGTCGAGGTCGCGCGTCCTGCCGGCGACCGCTTCGCGCACCGCGGTGAGCACGTCCGGGGCATGGCGCTGCAGTTCCTCCAGCAGGGTCGCGGCGGTGAACACGAACATGCCGGAGTTCCACAAATGCCGCCCGCCGGCGACCAGCGCCGCCGCGGTGTGCGCATCGGGCTTCTCGACGAAGCGGGCGAGTTCGTGCACGCCGGGCAGGCCCGGCATCGGCGCCCCGACCTCGATGTAGCCGTAGCCGGTCTCCGCCGCGCTGGGACGCATGCCGAAGGTGACGATCCGGCCCTGCCGTGCCGCCGCGACCGCGGGCAGCAGCAGCCGGTGCAGCGCCGCCACGTCGCCGATCGCCGCATCGGCCGCCATCATCCACAGCACTGCTTCGGGGTCGTCCTCGGCGGCGAGCAGGGCGGCGGCGGCGATCGCGGGGGCGCTGTTGCGCCCGACCGGCTCCAGCACGATGCGCGCGCCGGCGATCCCGGCCCGGCGCAACTGTTCGGCGGCGAGGAAGCGGTGTTCCTGGTTGCAGACCACGAACGGGGCGGCGAACGTCGGCCCGGCGGCGCGCCGCGCGGTTTCCTCGATCAGCGAGCGTTCCGAGAGCAGTGGCCAGAACTGCTTGGGGAAGCTTTCGCGCGACACCGGCCACAGCCGCGTGCCGGAGCCGCCGGACAGGATGACCGGGACGATGGGGGTGCCGGGCGTGCCGGCGCCGTCGTCGGGGGGAGAGCGCGTGATTTCCATTGGAATGTTGTAGAAATCACGCCTGCCCCCTGTCCAGCCGGTCCTGACCGGCCGGCGCGGGACGGGCGGAGCGCCGGGATGGCGGTCGGGGAGCGGCCGTCGGCGCGCGATTTTTGTACGCAGCCGGGCAACGCCGGCGCCGGCCGGGCGTTGGGGGCGGCAAGCGAGGAAACAGATTCCTGCTCGCAAAAATTGCCAATACGATGGTAATAGGTCGCGATCCGGACTGTACGGAGGCGCGCGACGCCGTGATGGAGAGCTGTGTCCTGGCAGGTGAAGACCACAACGGTCCGGGACCGTGTCCTGGCGGCCTGGATCCCGGCCTGGCCGGGCCGGTACCGCTGGCGGAAC
Organism: Pseudomonadota bacterium; assembly: GCA_021845835.1. Next base: position 6,583 of record JAJZVE010000119.1, read on the forward strand.
TGCAGGAGGCGCTGGCGCTGGCGCGCATCCGGACGCTGTATCAGCCGATCGTGCGCATACGGGACCGGGCGCCGGTTGCCGTCGAGGTGCTGGCCCGGCTGGCGCATCCCACGCGCGGGCTGGTGGAACCGGATCTGTTCGTGCCGCAGTTCGAGGAAGCGGGGCTGGCGCTGCCGCTGACCGAGGCGGTGGCCCGGCTGGCGTTTGGCGAATGGCATGCCGGGGCGCTGGAGCAGCTCGGGATCTCGCTGGCGCTGAACTTTCCGCTCGACGTGCTGCTGATGCCGGCGGCGCTGAACTGGCTCGATCGTGAACGCGAGCGCGCCGGCATCCCCGCGCACCGCGTGACCATCGAGTTGACCGAAAGCCGCCCGGTCAGCCGCCTCGCGGAGCTGGGGGCGGCCGTGTCGCGGCTGCGGCGCGCCGGCTACCAGCTTGCCATCGACGATGTCGGGCCGGACCTGCGCGATCATCGCGAATTGCTGGCGCTCGAATTCTCGTCCCTGAAGCTGGACAAGAATCTGGTCCAGGACGCGATGCGGAGTCCGGTCGCTGCCGCATTCCTGGACCGCGCCAGCGCCGCGGCGCGCCAGGCCGGCATGCTGGTGGTGGCCGAAGGGGTGGCCGACGCGGAAATCTGGGCGCGCGTGGCGGCGCTGCCCGTCGATCAGGCACAGGGCTATTTCGTGGCGCGGCCGATGGCGGCGGCCAGCGTGGCGGACTGGCAGTCCGCCTGGCTGGAAAGGCCGCCGTTCGTGCGCCTGAGCTGAGCCGTCAGACCGTCGGCTGCCACGGTCCGGGCACCGCATAGGCTTCCTGCTCGCCGGGCCAGGGCGGCATCGTCACGGCCACGGCAACCAGGGTTTCGGCACCGTCACAGCGGAACTGGAAACGGGTGCCGGTCGGCAGGCTGATGCAGATGCCGGGACCGACCTCCAGCGTCTGCTCCTCCGCGCCGTGCCGGCGCCACAGGCGCCCGCGGCCGGACAGGAAATACCAGATCTCCTCGACCGTCCGGTGCGCGACGGCCCGCGACACCTGCCCCGGCGCCAGCGAAAACAGCGCCATGCCGCCGCCCGCTGCGCCGCACAGCACGCGCACCTGCGACCCGTCGGGCGCGATCACCACGGGGGCGGTTCTGGCCGACAACGTGGCGAAGCGTTCCATCCTGGCTTCCTCCGGCGGCGCGCCGACCATGCCACGGCGTCCTGCCCGCCGGCCAGCGCCGCGGCGGGACTGGACGGGCGCCAGGATCCGCCCGAAGCTTCCGGCCAGGCCGGACAGGGGACGGGAGGCGCGCGTGCCGACTTGGCTGCCGCAGGAAACGATCCGGCGCAAGCGTGATGGCCTGGCGCTGGCGGCGGTGGAAATCCAGGCGCTGATCCGCGGCCTCACCGACGGCACGCTCGGCGAAGGCCAGGCCGCCGCCTTCGCGATGGCGGTGTTCTGGCGCGGCATGACCGCGGCGGAGACGGTGGCGCTGACTGCCGCCATGCGCGATTCCGGCACCGTGCTGGACTGGCGCGCGCTCGGCATCGACGGCCGCATCGTGGACAAGCATTCCACCGGCGGCATCGGCGACAAGGTGAGCCTGCTGCTGGCGCCGCTGCTGGCGGCATGCGGCGCTTTCGTGCCGATGATCTCCGGCCGCGGCCTCGGCCACACCGGCGGCACGCTCGACAAGCTCTCGGCCATTCCCGGCTACCGCACCGACATCGACCTGCCCACGCTGGCGCGCGTGGTGCGCGGCGTGGGCTGCGCCGTGATCGGCCAGACCGCCGACCTCGCCCCGGCCGACCGGCGGCTCTACGCCATCCGCGACGTGACCGCGACGGTGGAGAGCCTGCCGCTGATCACCGCCTCCATCCTGTCGAAGAAGCTGGCGGAGGGGCTGGACGCGCTGGTGCTGGACGTGAAGTGCGGCAGCGGCGCCTTCATGGCCGACATCGCGGCGGCGCGCGGCCTGGCGCGGCTGCTGGTGGACGTGGCGCGCGGCGCCGGCCTCGCCACCACGGCGCTGATCACGGACATGGACCAGGCGCTCGGCCGCAGCGTCGGCAACGCGCTGGAAACGGCGGAGGCGATCGCGTTCCTGACCGGCGCGGCGCGCGAGGCGCGGCTGGCCGAGGTCACGCTCGGCCTCGCCGCCGAGGCGCTGGCGCTGGCGGGGATCGTGCCCGACCGGGCGGCGGGCCGGGCGCTGGCCGGGGCACGGCTGGCCGACGGGTCCGCGGCCGAGCGGTTTGCCCGCATGGTGGCGGCGCTCGGCGGGCCGGCCGACCTGCTGGAGCGCCCGGTGCTGCCGGCGGCGCCGTGTGTCGTGCCGGTGGCGCCGGCGCGCGCCGGGGTGGTGGCCGCGATGGACGGACGGGCGCTCGGGCTGGCAGTGGTCGCGCTCGGCGGCGGGCGGACGGAGGCCGCGCAGGCGATCGACGTGCGGGTCGGCTTCAGCGACATGGCCGGCATCGGCGAGGCGGTGGATGCGTCCCGTCCGCTCTGCCGCGTCCACGCCGCCGATGCGGCGGCGGCCGGGGAGGCCGCGCTGCGCGTGCGCGCCGCAGTGACGGTCGCGGACGCAGCGCCGCCGGTGCCCGCCGCGGTGCGCGAGCGGATCGATTGATCCGCCCCGGGGCGGCGCAGGCACCGCGGCTACAGCAGGCGCGCCTCGAACGGCGGCAGCAGGTCGGGACTGTCGAACTCCAGCACCCACAGGTCCGGGTCGGTGCGCACCTGCCGCGCGACATAGGCGTCCGCTGCCGCCTGCTCGACCGGCGCCGGGCCGGTGCCGCGCATCCAGGCGGCTTCGCCGCCGCCGGTGCGGACCTGGGCCAGGACCACCATGCCATCACGCCCGCGCAGCACCACCAGCACGCCGCCGGCATCGGCGTCGCCGCGCCGCAGCACCGCGCCGTAGCGGCCGGAGGCGTTGCCCAGCCGCAGCGCCACCTGTACCCAGATCTCCGCCTTGACCCGTGCCTCGGCCATTTGATCCGTCCCCTTGAAGCCGCCTTGCCGCGCTGGCACAACCGCCGGCGCGCGCACGAGGATGCCATGACGAAGCAGATGAGCGAGGGCCAGCGCAGCTACGAGGCCAAGCGGGCGGCGAAGGCCGGGGTCAGCCTGGAAAAATGGCTGCACATGAAGCAGCGCGAGCAGCAGGAGGCCGAGCGGGCGCGACGCGAAGCCGCCACGCCGCCGCCGCCGCCGCGCAAGCCCGGCTTCTTCGCCCGCCTGATCGAGCGCGCGCACAAGCCGCTCTGACCCGCCCCGCCCTGCTCGCCCTGCACGCGGACTGGAGCCTCGATCCGCGCAAGCGGTGGATGACGCTGGCGCGCCGGGACCCGGCCGGCTGGCGCGTCGCGGCGCCGCAGCCGGTGGGCGAGCTGCCCGGCCTGCTCGCGCGCCTGACGGCGGCGGCGCGCGGCGGCCAGGTGGTGTTCGGCGCCGATGTGCCGCTCGGGCTGCCCCGCGCCTATGCGCGGCTGCACGCGGCCGAGCCGGATTTTGCTTCGTTTCTGCGGCGTCTGG
>JAJZVE010000120.1 GCA_021845835.1 Pseudomonadota bacterium
ATCTTCGAGACTTCCGCCCAGTTGAGCGTCTCGTCGTTCACCTCCGGCGGGCAGATGTAGCGGCGCAGCATGCCGCCGAGTTCGTTGTCCAGCACGGCCTGGACCGGGCTGAACACGGTGGCGCATTCAAGCTGCCCGACGCCGCCGAGAATGTCCGCGCCGGCCAGCGCCACCGTCTGCCCGATCAGCGCACGCTCCGCCATCGACTGCGCATCGACATCCGGCGTGTCGGAGCCGGCGCCGTAGCTGTGGGTGACGAGACCGAAGCAGCGCTTCATGAACTGCACCGCCATTGCCACCGACTGCAGCGATTCGACGCAGGATTGCAGGGCGCGGCCGGTGCGCATGTCCAGGGTGAACATCAGCGGCGTCGCGATCACCGGCGTGCCGGGTGCCAGGACGTGCGCCATCGTCACCATCGCCGCGATCTCGGCGGCGGCCATCAGCACCATTCCCGATGCGGTGATCGGCGCCGTGCCGCCGGCCGAGGGCAGGCTGCAGGCATGCACCGGGAGGCCGTAGCGCCCGCTCTGGATCAGGGCTTCCGTGTCCATGACCTTGAATTCCAGCGGCGTGAACGAGCACACGATGCAACTGGCGATCGGCCGCGCCCGCAGTGCCGCTTCGCCGCCCGCTGCGATCGCGGTGAGGCGCATGAGGTACTCGACGTTTTCCGAATTGTACGGCTGGATCCAGCAATGCTTGTCGGTCGCTGCGATCAGCGCGGCATAGCCGTGGATGTCGGCGGTCAGTTCCGGCACCCCGTGGACGAAGGGATGGGCGATGAAGCCGACCTGGTCGAGATGGTTGGCGACGGCGGCGATGCTGGCGACATCGGAGAGGTGCAGGTTGCGATAGCTGCCGTCCCTGGGATCGACGAAGCCGTGCGCCCCGGTTCCGGTGCGCATGACGAAGCCAAGGTCGTTGCGCGGCAGGCTGATGTCCCGTGCCGCGTTCTTGCCGTACAGCGTCACCGACTTCGGCGTGGCAGCAAGCGCCTCCTCCACCAGTTCGCGCGGCAGGCGGACGCGATCCTCGTCGCTGCCGTCGCGCGCGCCGGCACGCTTCATCGCGGCCTGGCCCGCCGGATGGCGGATGATGACACCGTGGGTTTCCAGAAGGTCGAGCACGCGCGCGCGCAGCTTCGCCATCGCGGCGTCGTCCAGCATGGCGAAGGCGGGACGCCCCGCGGCACCGGCCAGGTGAAATGCGTCGGTGACCTCGGACGGTTCGGGCCGGTTGCCCCGGCCGGCGCGTCGATGGATCCTCTCGCTCATGTCTGCTCCTTCCATGTCACCTGGGCCATGTCACCTGGGCCATGTCACCCTGGCGTGCCGGCACGTCCGCATGCAGTCAGTCCCCGGGTCGCGCGAAGATGCGCGCCCGGCTTGGCTCGCAGCGCAGCGCAACCGTCTCGCCGGCCGCCGGCAGCCGCGCCGCCGCGTGACCGAGCGGCAGCCGAACGTCCAACTGCTCGCCCCAGCCGGTTACCGCGACCAGATGCAGGCAGTCGCCGAGATACGTGGTCGCTGCAACGCGCGCGGCGATCGCGCCGTCGGCCTGCGGCGACAACTGCACATGATCCGGCCGGATCATGACAGAGACGGCGCCGTCGGCGGCGACCGGCCCGGCGATCGGCACGTCCGCGATCGAGCTGCCGTCGGCAAAGGCGACCTGGCCCAGCGCGCCGCGGCGTGCGGTGAGGGTGGCGCGCAGGAACCGTGAATTGCCGACGAAGCTCGCGGCGAAATGCGTCAGCGGCGCCTCATACAGGTCGCGACCGCTGCCGACCTGTTCGATCCGGCCGCGGTTGAACAGCGCGATCCGGTCGGAAAGCCGCAGCGCTTCTTCCTGGTCATGCGTGACATACAGGATGGTCACGCCGGTCTCGTTATGGATGCGCTTGATCTCATACTGGATTTCCTCGCGCAGCTTCTTGTCGAGCGCGGACAGCGGCTCGTCCATCAGCAGCAGCGGCGGATCGTAGGCCAGCGCCCGCGCGAGTGCCACGCGCTGCTGCTGACCTCCGGACAACTGGTCCGGCAGCCGCTCGGCGCAACGCTCCAGCCGCACGAGCCGCAGCATCGCGGCCACTCTTGCCGCGATCTCCTCACGCGGCCGGCGCCGCACGGTCAGCGGAAAGGCGATGTTCTTCGCCACGGTGAGGTGCGGGAACAGCGTGTAACGCTGGAACACCATGCCGATCTGGCGCTTGTTGGGCGGTGTCCGGAGAATCGACGTGCCCCGCAACAGGACATCCCCGGCCGTCGGATCCTGGAAGCCGGCAACGATATAGAGCGCGGTGCTTTTGCCGGAGCCGGACGGGCCGAGGAACGTGACGAATTCGCCCTCTCTGACATCAAGCGATATCCCGTTGACGGCGACAACGTCGGTATAGTGTCTGGTGACGTTGCGGATCGAAAGGAAGGGTGCGCCGGTCACGTCCGCACCCTCCTCACGAGAGCGGCAAACAGCATCAGCAGGGCGGTGGCTCCGACCAAACAGGTGGAAACGGCGGCAATCACCGGGGAAAGATCCTGCCGCAGGCTGGCGAATATCTTGACCGGCAGGGTCTGCATGTCGGGGCTGGCCATGAAGATGGCCACGACCACCTCGTCCCAGGAAGCGAGGAAGGAGAAGATCGCCGCGCCGAACAGGCCCAGCCGGATTGCCGGCAAAGTGACGCGCAGCCGCGCCTCCAGCCGGCTCGCGCCGCACAGCACGGCGGCATCCTCGATCGCGACGTCGAAGCGCTCAAGCGTGTTGCCGATGGCAATGATCGCGAACGGCAGCGCCACCACCAGATGCGCGATCACGAAGCCGGAGAATGTGCCGTTGAGATGCAAACGCAGGAAAAAAGCATAGAGAGAGACGGCAAGAATCACCACCGGCAACACCATAGGCGTCAGAAACAGGGCGCGCAGGATTTCGCGTCCGCGGAACTCGCCGCGGGTCAGGCCGAACGATGCGAGCAGGCCGAGGACGGTCGAGAGTACCATCACGCAGGTCGCAATCTCGACGCTGGCGGCGAACGAGGCCAACCAGTCGGGATCGGCGAACAGCAGCCGGTACCAGTGCCACGTCCAGGCGGGCGGCGGGAATTTCAGCCATTGCGACGAGCCGAATGACAGTGCGACGATCACCGCGATCGGCAGCAGCAGGAACGCCCCGATCGCCACCGCGACGGCGACGAGGACGAGTCGCCAGGGGCCGAGCCGGGCGTAGTCGAGCAGCATCCGCTAGCGTCTCCCGCGCAGGGTGCCGAAGCCGAAGAAGCGGAACTGCACCGCATAGAGGCCGAGCGTGACCACCAGCAGCAGCAGCGCCGCGGCGCCGCCGAGACCCCAGTTGAGCAGCGACTGCACAAGCTGGGCGATCAGCTCGGCCAGCATCATGTTGGCGGTGCCGCCGAGCAAAGCGGGCGTGACGTAGTAGCCAAGCGCCATCACGAAAACCATCAGCACGCCGGCGCCGATTCCCGAGGCCAGCAGAGGCACGAAGACCAGCCGGAAGACCTGCCAGCGCGACGCGCCGCACAGCGCGGCGGCGCGGAAGATCGCCGGATCGAGCGAGCGGATCGCGGCGTGCAGCGGCAGGATCATGAACGGCAGGAGGATGTATGTCATGCCGATGACGACCCCGACCAGGTTGTTGATCAGGGGCAGCGGCCGGGCGATCAGGTGCAGGCTCAGCAAGGCGCGGTTGATGATCCCCGTGTCCTGCAGCAGCACCATCCAGGCGTAGGTGCGGGTGAGCAGATTGGTCCACATCGACAGCACGACGATGCCGAACAGAATTTGCGACCAGACGCGCGGTGCGACCGCCAGGAACCATGCCACCGGAAAGCCGAACGCCAGCGTGACCGCCGTGACCAGGGCGGCGACGGTGAACGTGTTCTCGAAAACCCTGAGATATGTGGTGGAGGCGAAGATCTCGGCGTAATTCTGCAGGCCGGGCCGCGGCTCCAGAAAGCTGCGCAGCAATAGCGCCAGCACCGGGAACACAAAGAAGATCAGCACGAGTCCGAGCGCGGGCAGGGTGCCGGCGATCCCCCTCGGCAGTACCCATCCCTTCGGCCGCCGGTATCCGGCCATCGTCGGCAAGCGGGACAGGGCCGTCGGGTCCGTCATGATCGGCGCGATTCCCCTGGTGACACGGCACTGCCGGGCGTGGCGAAGGCGGCATGCGACGAGCCGGCGGATGCGGAGGCGCCGCACCCGCCGCGGCGCGGCAAGGCTACTTCGCTTGCCAGGCGTACCAGCGCTTGCCGATCTCGTCGCGGTGATTGGCCCAGTACGCCATGTCGAGATTGATCTGCGTCGCGACATGCGCATCGGGCAGCGTCGGCACCAGTTTGGCGTCCATCAGCGCCTTGGACCTGAGGTTGACCGGTGCGTAGCCGGTCGCCGCCGCCAGATCGGCCTGCCCCTTGGCGCTGTTGGCGACGGCAAGGAACTTCATCGCCTCGGCCTTGTGCGGGGAGCCTTTGGGCACCACCAGCACGTCCGCCGCGGTGACGTTCTGCTGCCAGGAAATCTCCACCGGCGCGCCTTGTCCCTGGATCGCGACGACACGGCCGTTCCAGAACATGCCGATCGGGGCTTCGCCGGATGCCAGCAGTTGCTGCGACTGCGCGCCGCTGCCCCACCAGACGATCTGCGACTTGACGGTGTCGAGCTTCCTGAAGGCGCGGTCGAGATCGAGCGGATAGAGCTGCTCGGGGGCGACGCCGTCGGCCAGCAGGGCGATTTCCAGCACACCCGGCGCCGCCCACTTGTAGAACGTGCGCTTGCCCGGGAACTTCGCCGCATCGAACAGATCAGCCCAGGTTTTCGGCTGCTTGCTGCCAAGCACCTCCTTGTTGTAGCCAAGCACGAACGAATAATAGAAACTGCCGACGCTGGTGGCGGAGACGAAGCGGGGATCAAGATCCGCCCTCGGAACGACGCTGAAATCGATCGGCTCCAGCAGCCCCGCCTTGGCGGCGGCGGCGGCAAAATCGCCCTCCACGTCAACCACGTCCCAGACGACATTGCCGCTCTCGACCATCGCCTTGAGCTTGCCGTAGTCGGTCGGTCCATCCTGCTTGACGGCGATGCCGGTTTGCGCGGTGAAGGGCCTGGCCCAGGCGTCACGCTGGGCATCCTGCGTCGTACCACCCCAACTGGTGAACACCAGATCGGCAGCGTGGACGGGCTTGCCCAGGATCGCGACGCATGACAAGGCAAGGATGCCTGCGGTCAGCGGGATCAAGCGGTTCATTGACGTTCCTCTGCTGTTCAGGGGTTGGGCGTCGGCGAAATCCATCCTCAGGTGTCAGCCCAAAGGCGAATGACGTGCGCGAGGCTGCACCGGGCGGAGCGGGCACAAATAACAGGCCATGTCGCGCACCCAGATCATTTGCATACTTATGATCGGCCGGACACGGCCCGCCTGTCAACGGCGCGTGACGTGCGCGTCCCGGGCGCGGCCAAAATGGATCGCTATCGGCTCAATGAAGGGCCGCGGTGGCGCATCGCGCCTTTCGGCGACGGTTCTCCGCCTTCGGCATCGGCGGGCCGGCAGGACGCCGCCGTAACGGCGCCCGGCCGGGTCGCCGTCGCCCTCGCCGCGCGCCTCAGATCAGCCGGACTGCGCAACCGGCGGGCGCCAGCGCGTCGCCATCCGGCGGCGTCGGCAGGGTGGCCAGCGCGCTCTCGTCGTCGTCGGCCGCGTCGGCGGCGCGGACCGGCGCCGTGACGGGGCCGAAACCGCGGCGCTTGGCGAATCCGTGTTCGATATCGGCGACCGTCATCGTGGTGCGGCGCGCCGGCATGAACGGCGCACGGTCACCGGCGAACAGGATGCCGGTGGTGAAGCCGTCATCCGCAGCGAAGCGCGCGAACGCCTCCTCGGGTCGCGTGGCCGGCGCGGCGTCGGCGGCGTGGACGGCCTGCTTCCAGGCCCGCTGCTCGGGGCGGAAGGTGATGCAGGGGCTCAGCACATGCACGATCGAGAAGCCGGGATGCTGCACGGCGGCGACGATCAGTTGCGCCAGATCGTTGGGGTTGCCGGCGAAGCCGCGGGCGAAGAAGTTGACGCCCGAGGCCAGCGCCAGATGCAGCGGCGCCACCGGAGCGACGCCCGTGCCCTCCGGCGTCAGCTTGCTTTCGGTCCAGTCCGCCGCCGTGGTCGGCGAGGCCTGGCCCTTGGTCATGCCATAGACCTGGTTGTCCATCAGGATGTACGTCATATCGACGTTGCGCCGGCAGGCGTGCAGGAAATGGTTGCCGCCGATCGACAGCCCGTCGCCGTCGCCGCCGGCCGCGATCACCAGCAGCTCGGGATGCGCGAGCTTCACGCCGGTCGCGACCGCGAGCGCGCGGCCATGCACGCCATGCAGGCCATAGACGCTGGTATAGGCAGGAAGGCGCGACGAACAGCCGATGCCGGAGATCAGCGCCACGCTCTCTTTCGGCCGGCCGAGTTCGGCGAACGCCTTGGCCAGCGCCGTCAGCACCGAATAGTCGCCGCAGCCGGGGCACCAGATCGGCTTGAGGCCGGATTTGTAGTCCTGGGCGGTCAGGTGGGCGCAGTCGTTCATCGTGATCACTCCCACGCGGCGAGACGGTCGAGGATTTCGGCGGGACGGATGGGCAGCGGGCCGGGGCGGCTGATGACCGCGACCTCGGCCGGCAGATCGTAACAGCTGCGCAGGAACTTGTGGAACTGCCGGCCGTGGCTCTGCTCCACCACCAGCAGCCGGCGCATCCCGGCGAGCGCCGCCGCCATCTGTGCGGGCCGTGCCGGCAGCAGCAGACGCAGCGAGATCAGCCGGGTGCGGATGCCCATCGCCCGCGCCCGCGCCGCCGCCTCGCGCGCCGGACCGGTGACGGACCCCCAGGTCAGGATGCCGATCTCGCCGTCGCCCTCGATGTCGGCCCAATGCGCGCCGTAGTCGAACTCCGCCAGCTTGCGGGCGCGCTTGTCGAGCTGCGCCTGGTGCGTGGCGGCCTGCGCCGAGGGGGAGCCGCGCTCGGTGTGTTCCAGCCCGTCGGCAACATAGGCGTTGCCGGGCGTGCCGGGGATCGCCATCGGCGAGACGCCGCTCTCGGTGAGCGCGTAGCGGCGATAGTCCGCGGTGTCGGCCTCGGCGATCAGCCGGCCGCCGGCCACGGGCGGATCGGCCGGCGGGGCGATGATGGCGCGCGACTGGCCGAGCGCCTGATCCGACAGCACGAGGGCCGGGGTCTGCAAGGTCTCGGCCAGCGACACCGCCCATTGCGTCGTGGACAGGCAGTCGCCGACCGCGTTGGGCGCCAGTACCAGATGCGGCGCGTCGCCGTGCAGCCCATAGACCGCGATGTTGAGGTCCGACTGCTCGGACTTGGTGGGGATGCCGGTCGAGGGGCCGCCGCGCATGACATCGACCACCACCAGCGGCGTTTCCGATGCGACGGCCAGCCCCAGCGCCTCGACCATCAGCGCCAGGCCCGGCCCGGACGTGGCGGTCAGCGCCGGCACCCCGGCGAACGAGGCGCCGATCGTCATGTTGATCGCGGCCAGCTCGTCCTCGGCCTGCACCAGCATGCCGCCGGTCCTGGCCAGCGCCGGCGCCAGCCACTCCAGCACCTCGGTCGCCGGCGTGATCGGGTAGGCGGCGACGAAGCGCACGCCGCCCTTCAGCGCGCCCAGCCCGGTCGCCTGGTTGCCGCTGATGTTCCAGCGCGCGGTCCCGTCGCGGTGCGGCGCAGCAAGCCGGCGCATGGCGGGAAGCGCGGCAGCGGCCTCGGCGCCGAGCTTCAGTGCCGCGGCGTTCGCCGCCAGCACCGCCTCGCCCTTGCGGCCGAGCTGGGCGGTCAGCACCGCCAGCAGTGATTCGGCCGGCAACCCGATCAGGGCGGCGGCGGCCCCCAGGCCGATCATGTTGGTCCGCCCGCCCGGCACCTTGCGGACAAGATCCTTGAGCGGCAGATGCGCGACCTGCGCGCCGCTGGCGACAACCGCCGGCGGCACCTCGCCCTCGGCCGGGTCGGCGAGCACGAGGCTGCCTGGCGCCAGCGGCAGTTCGCTGGCGAAGCTGCCGAAATTGCTCCAGTCGAGGGCGACCAGCAGGTCGAGGTGGTCGTCGGGCGAGGACACCGGCTCGGTCGCGATGCGCAGCAGCGCCGCCGCCTCGCCGCCGCGGATCTGCGGCCCCATGGCGCGCGACATCAGGCCGAAGAAGCCGGCCTCGGCCGCCACCTCCAGCAGGATTTCGCCGGCCCGCATGGACCCGGCGCCGCCGGACCCGACGAATGCGAGCGAAACCGAATCCGCGCGCGCCGCCACCTCGGCCGGCGCCGTCCAGGCGTTATCGGGCGTATCGGCGGTCGGTGCCGCCCGTCTGATATGCTCAGCGTCCATGCCGCACCTCCTGCCTCACCGCCTGTCCGGTCACCCGGCGCCGCCGCCGATCCTCATGCGTGCAGAAGCTGGTATTTCGCCAGCAACTCATCGCGGCCCTCGCGAAAATCGGGATGGTCCTCGATGCAGTCCGCCGGGCACACCAGGCGGCATTGCGGCTCGTCCTCCGCGCCGATGCATTCGGTGCAGCGCAGCGGGTCGATGGTGAAGATCGGCGACGCATCCGCGATCGCCTCGTTCGGGCAGACCGGACGGCAGGCATCGCAGCTCGTGCAGTTTTCCGTAATCAGAAGGGCCATGACGTGTCTCTCGCTCGCCGCCGGGTCAGGCGGCCTGTTCCAAAGTTTCCAACTGCGTCAGCTTCTCGTGGCGGAAGGCGCCCCACAGCGCGGCACCGATCGCGCCGGCGAAGATCGAGTCCGGATGGTTGCGCACCGGCCACTGCACCTTCTCCTGCCGCATCGCATCCTGCATGGCGGCGACCAGCCCCTCGTCATGCGCCAGCCCGCCGGTCATCAGCACCACGCCATCGACGGTGCCGATGGTCTTGATCAGCTTCGCCAGCCGGTCGGCCATCGAGGAATGGATGCCGCGCAGGATGTTGGCGGCGGTGACGCCGCGCGAGACCATGTTGATCACGTCCGTTTCCGCCAGCACGGCGCAGATGCCGCTGACCTTCTCCGGGCTGGTGCCCTGCTTGGACAGCGCGCCGATCTCGTCCTGGGCGATGCCGAGATAGCGCGAAATGTTCTCCAGGAACTGCCCGGAGCCGGAGGCGCACTGGCTGGTCATCTTGTAGCTGAGCACCTTGCCGCGCGGATCCATGCGGATGGCGCGGCCGTGCAGCGCGCCGACATCGAGCGCGCCGCGCGCCTCGGGGTCGAGAAAGATGGCGCCGCGCGCATGCGTCGTCATCGAATAGAAGTGCCCGGTGTGGAACTGCAGCGACTCGCCTTCGCCGGTGGTGGCGACGTAGTCGAGATCACCATGCCGCATCCCGACCTGTTCCAGAGCCGAATGATACGCTTCGGTCGCGAGCTGGAAGGGGTCGCGCTGGCGCACGCGATCGACGCGCCTGACCAGCCAGTTCGTCTGGTCGCCGTCGGTTTCGAAGATCACCGTCTTGACGGCGCCGGTGCCGACATCGATGCCTGCGGTTCGGGTCATTGCTGTCTCTCCGTCAGTTGGCCACGGCGCGGCGCGCGAACGCGGCGGCGCCGAGCGCCCCGGTGTAGATCGAGTCGGGGTCGATGTTGATGGCGACGTCGCCGTAGTTCTCGATAATGAGCTGACGCAGTTCCTTCACCGCGGCCTCGTTCTTGGCGACGCCGCCGGTGAAGGTGAACTGGTCGCGCACGCCGCCGGAGCGGGAGATGATCGACATCGCGCGCAGGATGATGGCGCGGTGCAGGCCGGCGATGATGTCCTCGCGCTTCTCGCCGAGCGCCAGCCGGTCGCGCAGCTCGGCACCGGCGAACACGGTGCAGGTGGAGTTGATGCGCACGCTGCGCGTCGCCTGCATCGCCAGCGGTCCGAGCTCATGCACGCCCATGTTCATCTCGTCGGCGATGTAGCCGAGATACCGCCCGCAGCCGGCGGCGCAGCGGTCGTTCATCTGGAAGTTCTCGACGATGCCCTGGTCGTCCACCTGGATCGCCTTGGTGTCCTGGCCGCCGATGTCCAGCACGGT
>JAJZVE010000121.1 GCA_021845835.1 Pseudomonadota bacterium
GAACAAGGTCTTCCTGCCGAGCAATCCCGGCACGTCCGACCTGACCGGCAAGGCGTGCAACGCCAACACCATCCACTGGTCCTACGACACCTGGATGCTGGCGCATGCCACCGGCAGCGCGCTGGTGAAGAGCGGCGGCACCTCGTGGTATTTCATCACCGCTGACTACGCTTTCGGCCACGCCCTGCAGCGCGACACGACGCAGTTCGTCGAAAGCGCCGGCGGCAAGGTGCTGGGCGCCTCGGCCTATCCGTTCCCCGGCACGCATGATTTCTCCAGCTTCCTGCTGCAGGCGCAGGCCAGCGGCGCCAAGGTGATCGGTTTCGCCAACGCCGGCGCGGACACCATCAACAGCATCAAGCAGGCCAAGGAATTCGGCATCAACCAGACGCTTGCCGGGCTGCTGGTGTTCATCTCCGACGTGCACAGCCTGGGGCTGAAGACGGCGGAGGGGCTGGTGATTTCGTCGCCGTTCTACTGGGACCTCAACGACCGCACCCGCGCGTTCTCGCAGCGGCTGTGGGCCAAGGCGCCGAACGTGCGCGCCGGCATGGGGCAGGCGGGCGACTACTCGGCGGCGCTGCACTACCTCAAGGTCGCGCAGGAAATGGGCGTCGCCGAAGCGAAGCAGTCCGGCGCCGCCACGGTCGCGCGCATGAAGGCGATGCCGACCGACGACGACTGCTTCGGCAAGGGCTCGATCCGCGAGGACGGGCGCAAGCTGCATCCGGCCTATCTGTTCCAGGTCAAGAAGCCGGGCGAGAGCAGGCAGCCGTGGGATTACTACGCGCTGCGCGCCACCATCCCGGCCGACGAGGCGTTCCGGCCGCTCAAGGATGGCGGCTGCCCGCTGGTCAAGAGCTGAGGGGAGGCGCGGTGATGCAGCTTTCCCGTCGCACGGTGCTTGGCGGCGCGGCCGCCGCCGCTGCGCTGCCGTCGGCGCGCGCGCGCGCGCAGGCGCCGAAGATCCGCATCGGCGTGCTCAACGACATGTCCGGTCCGTATCGCAACACCGGCGGCCCGACCTCCGTCATCTGCGTCAAGCAGGCGGTGCAGGAATTCGGGGCGCGCGGCTTCGATGTGGACGTGATCTTCGCCGATCACCAGAACAAGCCCGATCTCGGCGCCGGCATCGCGCGGCAATGGTACGACACCGACGGCGTCGATATGATCATCGACGTGCCGACGTCCTCGGTCGGGCTGGCGGTCGGCGCCGTCGCCAAGGAGAAGGACAGGGCCTACGTCAATGTCGGCGCGGCGACCGCCGACCTGACCGGCAAGCACTGCGCGCCGAGCATCGTGCACTGGAGCTACGACACCTACATGCTCGCCAAGTCCACCGGTGCTGCGACCGTGCGCGCCGGCGGCACGACGTGGTATTTCCTCACCGCCGATTACGTGTTCGGCCATCAGCTGCAGCGCGACACGACGGCGTTCATCGAGGCGGCGGGCGGCAAGGTGCTGGGCGCCTCGGCCTATCCGTTTCCCGGCACCTCGGATTTCTCCGCCTTTCTGCTGCAGGCGCAGGCGAGCGGCGCGAAGGTGCTCGGTCTCGCCAATGCCGGCGCCGATACCGTGAACAGCATCAAGCAGGCGAAGGAATTCGGCCTGCAGGCGCGCATCGCGGCGATGCTGATGTTCATCACCGACGTGCATGCGCTGGGGCTGAAGACCGCGCAGGGGCTGACGCTGACGGAAAGCTTCTACTGGGACCTGAACGAACGCACGCGCGCCTTCACCAACCGCGTGCGGCCGAAGACGCCGAACAACTGGCCGAACATGATCCATGCCGGCTGCTACGCCGGCTCGCTGCACTTCCTGAAGGCGGTGTCCGACATGGGTGTCGCGGCGGCGAAGCGGAGCGGGACCGCGATCGTGCAGCGGATGAAGGCGATACCGACCGACGATGACTGCTTCGGCCGCGCGCAGATCCGCGAGGACGGCCTGCTGATCGTGCCGAGCTATCTGTTCCAGGTGAAGACGCCGGCGGAGAGCAAAGGGCCGTGGGACTACTACAAGACCGCCCAGGTCACGCCGGCCGACCAGGCGTGGCGCCCGCTCAACGAGGGCGGCTGCTATTTCATCAAGAGCTGACGCGGCTCGATCGGAAGGACGGCGCGACATGGCCGGTGCGACATGAGTGGGGGCTTCACGCGCGCGCAGGCAATGGCGCTGGTCGCGATGGTGGCGGTGGTCATCATCGGGCCGGCGGTGCTCTATCCCGTATTCCTGATGAAGGTGCTGTGCTTCGCCCTGTTTGCCTGCGCCTTCAACCTGCTGCCGGGCTATGTCGGCCTGCTGTCGTTCGGCCACGCGGCGTATTTCGGCATGGGCAGCTATGTCGGCGCCTGGACCGCGAAATACTGGGGCCTGGACGCCGAGATCTCCATCATCCTCGGTGGCCTCGCCGGTGCCGCGCTGGGGTTGGTGTTCGGCTGGCTGGCAATCCGCCGGCAAGGCATCTACTTCGCCATGATCACGCTGGCGCTGGCGCAGATGGTGTATTTCTTCTGCGTGGAAGCGCCGTTCACCGGCGGCGAGGACGGCATCCAGCAGGTGCCGCGCGCGCCGCTGTTCCACGTGTTCTCGATGCAGGCCGACATGTCGCTGTACTGGCTGGTGGCGGCGGTGTTCCTCGGCGGCTTCCTGTTGATCCACCGCATCATCCATTCGCCGTTCGGCCAGGTGCTGCAGGCGATCCGCGAGAACGAGCCGCGCGCCGTCTCGCTCGGCTATCGGGTGGATGACTACAAGCTGCTGGCCTTCGTGCTGTCGGCGGCGCTCGCCGGTGTCGCCGGCGCGACCAAGGCGCAGGTGTTCGGCATCGCCACGCTCACCGACGTCCACTTTTCGATGTCGGGCGAGGTGGTGCTGATGACGCTGATCGGCGGCATCGGCACCGTGTTCGGCCCGGTCATCGGCGCGCTGCTGTTCGGCGCGCTGGAAACCTATCTGGCGCCGTTCGGCGACTGGGTGACGGTGACGCAGGGCGCCATCTTCGTCGCCTGCGTGCTGGCGTTCCGCCGGGGGCTGATCGGCGAGGTCGGTGCGAAGCTGCGGCTGGCGCTGTGAGCCGCTTCAGACGTGGAAGCTCTCGCCGCAGCCGCAGCGGCCCTTCTCGTTCGGGTTGGTGAAGGTGAAGCCTGACGACAGCGCCTTCATCTCGTAGTCCATCACCGTGCCGATCAGGAACAGGCTGGCCTTGCGATCGACCAGCACCGTCACGCCCTTGTCGGTCACGATCTCGTCGCCCGGCCCCGGCCCGTCCACCCAGCTCATCTGGTAGGAGAGGCCGGAGCAGCCCTTGGTGCCGACGCCGATGCGCAGCGTCCTGCCGTCCTGCCCGTGAGCATAGAGCGCGCGCAGCCGGTCGGCGGCGGCATCGGTCAGCGTCATCAGTTGCGGCAGCGGACGGCGGGGTCGGGCGGTCGGCGTGCTCGTTGTCGTGCTCATCTTCATTGCGTCCGTCAGAACATGTTCAGCGCCAGGCGCGCGTCCTCGCTCATGCGGCTCGGTTCCCAGGGCGGATCCCACACCACGTCCACGTCGCAGTCGGCGACGCCAGGAATCGCCAGCACCGCCTCGCGCACCTGGTCGGGCAGTTCCTGCGCGCTCGGGCAGCCCGGCGCGGTCAGCGACATCTCCACCCGCACGCGGTTGTCGTCGCCGATCTCGATCGCGTAGATCAGGCCGAGTTGGTAGATGTTCACGGGGATCTCCGGATCATACACACTTGCGCAGGCCTCGATCACCGCTTCTTCCGACGGCCTGGCGGCGGCGGCCTCGCCCTCCGGCGTCCAGGCGCGATGCGCAGGCGCAGGAATCTCGTGGGCATCTTCATTCACTGCTGGCTTCTCCCCTGCCGTCCAGCGCCGCCAGAAGCGCATGCCATGCGAGCGTCGCGCATTTGACCCGAGACGGAAACTCATGCACCCCCGCCAGCGGCCGCAGCCGCTCCATCGCGGCGTCGTCCTGCGCCGCCTCACCCGTGCGCGCCATGTCGCGGAATCTTTCCGCCAATGCGCGCACCTCATCGTTGCTGTGGCCAGCGACAACTTCGGCCATCAGATCGGCGGACGCGATGCTGATGGCGCAGCCGCGCGCCTCGAACCCCGTCTCCGCGATGCGGCCGGCGTCGTCGTGGCGCACGAATACCTGCACGCGGTCGCCGCACATCGGGTTGTCGCCCTTCGCCGTCGCGTCGAACGCGGCGAGCCGGCTGCCATGCCGCGGCCGGCGGCCGTGGTCGAGGATGACGTCCTGGTAGAGGTCGCGCAGATCGTCGAACATCAGGCAAAGAACTCCCGCACCCGCGTGAGCGTATCGGCCAGCGCGTCGATCTCCTCGTGCGTGGTATAGACGCCGAAGCTCGCGCGCGCGGTGCTGTCCACGCCGAAGCGGCGCATCAGCGGCTCGGCGCAGTGGTGGCCGGCGCGCACCGCGATGCCCTGCCGGTCCAGCAGTGTGGCCACGTCATGCGCGTGCGCGCGATCCAGCGTGAAGCTGACCACGCCGCCGCGATCCTGCGCGTGCCCCAGCACATGCACGCCCGCGATCGCCGACAGCCGCGCCAGGGCGTGATCCGTTAGCGATGCTTCGTGCGCCGCGATCGCCTCGTAGCCGATCGATTCGACGAAACCGATGGCGGCCGACAATCCGATCGCTTCGAGAATCGCCGGCGTGCCGGCTTCGAACTTGTGCGGCACCTCGGCCCAACTGCTGCGTTCCCAGGTAACGGAGGAAATCATGTCGCCGCCGCCGAGGAACGGCGGCATCGCCTCCAGCAGCTCGCGCCGCGCCCACAGCACGCCGATGCCCGTCGGGCCGTACAGCTTGTGGCCGGTGAAAGCGTAGAAATCCGCGTCCAGCGCCTGCACATCGACGCGCCGATGCACGATCGCCTGGCTGCCGTCGAACAGCACGCGCGCGCCGTGCGCGTGCGCCAGCGCGGCGATGCGTTCGGCCGGCGTGCAGGTGCCGAGCACGTTCGACATGTGCGTGATCGCGACCAGCGCGACGTTGCCGTCCTGCAGCAGTCGCTCCAACGCCGCCATGTCCAGCTCGCCGGCGTCGGTGACGGGGGCGACGCGCAGTTCGATGCCGTGCGCGTCGCGCAGCATCTGCCAGGGAACCAGGTTGCTGTGATGCTCCATCCCGGAGATCAGCACCGCCTGCCCGGCGCGCAGCAGGCCGCGCCCGAAGCTGTGCGCCACCAGGTTGATCGCCTCGGTGCTGTTGCGCGTGAACACGATTTCCCGCCGGTCGCGCGCGTTCAGCAGACGGGCGACGGCATCGCGCGTGCCTTCATAGGCGTCGGTCGTGCGCTCGCTCATCCAGTGCAGGCCGCGATGCACGTTGGCGTATTGCGTTTCCATCGCCTGCACCATGGCGGCGATCACGGCGCGCGGCTTCTGCGCGCTGGCGGCGCTGTCGAGGAACACCAGCTTCTTGCCGCGCACCGTCTGGCTCAGGATCGGGAACTCCGCGCGGATGCGCTCGACATCGAGCAGCGCGGGGCGCGTGGTCACGTTCATGCCGCTTGCCTTTCCCACCAGCCGGCGACCGCCGCTTCCAGCGCCGCGCGCCCGGCCTGGTGCGCGATCGGGTCGAGCGCCTCGGCGAGGAAGGCACGCACCAGCATCGCCCGCGCGTCCGCCTCGGCGATGCCGCGGCTGCGCAGATAGAACAACTGCTCGGCGTCGAGCTCGCCCACAGTCGCGCCGTGGCTGCACTTCACGTCGTCGGCGTAGATTTCCAGTTGCGGCTTGCTGTCCACCTCGGCGTCGGGACTCAGCAGCAGCGCCTGGTTCATCTGGTAGCCGTCGGTCTTCTGCGCATCGCGCGCGACTTCGATCCTGCCCTGGAACACGCCGCGCGCGCGCCCTGTCAGGACGTTCTTCACCGTCTGACGCGATGTGCAGCCGGGCGCATCGTGCCTGACCACGGTGGTGAAGTCGCCATGCTGCGTACCGCCGAGCAACTGCGCCGCGTTCAGGTGCACTGCCGCGCCGCGCCCGCCGAGCCGCGCATGCACTTCCAGCCGCGCCAGCCGCGCACCGAGCATGAGCGCAAAGCTGTCGTAGGTGCCGCGTTCGGCGATGTCGGCGTACAGCGTGGAGAGGTGGAACGCCGCCCGGCTCTCGTCCTGCAGCCGCAGATGCGTGAGCGTCGCGCCGGCGCCGACCGTCACCTCGAACACCGGGTTGTGCAGATAGGCGCCGTCGCCGAACGCCACTTCGATCAGCGTCAGCCGCGCACCGGCGCCGAGCCGCACCGCATGCCGCGGATGGAACGCAACCGGCCGGTCGAGCGAGCCGCCGGTGCCGAGGTTCGCCAGCATCAGCGTGCCCGCATCCTCGTCCGCCGCAACATCGATCGTCGCGCCGTCCTCCGCCAGCATCGTGTTCAGCGCCACCAGTTGTTCGCTTTCGGGCCGCGCCAGCGCACCGTACGTCGGCCCGCCGACGCGCACCGCGGCGCGCATCGGCAGCACCGAGAGATCGTCGCGGAACCGGCCGTCCACGAACGCCAGCAGCGGCGCATCGACCGCGGGCAGCCGTGCCAGCAGCGCGGCACAGTCGGCAACCGGTGTCAGCGGTTCGGCAAAGCGCGTCTCGGCGAGTGGACGCAGGCTCGTGTAGTGCCACGCCTCCTCGCGCAATCCCGGCAGGCCGCGTGTGCGAAAGGCCTCGGCGCCGGCCTCGCGCGCCGCCGCATCGCCCGGCAGCCGCGCGCGCAACCCCTCGTAGCGCGCCAGGAACGCCGCGGCACCTTCGCGCAGCCAGGCCGGCGGCAGCTGCGTCACCGCGTTCATGCTGCGTCCGCAACCACCGCGGCATAGCCGCCGGCTTCCAGCTCGTGCGCCAGTTCCGGGCCGCCGGAGCGCACGATCCGCCCGCCCGCCAGCACGTGCACGCGATCCGGCACGATGTGGTCCAGCAGCCGCTGGTAATGCGTGATCACGAGGGCGGAGCTGTCCGGCGAGCGCAGCGCGTTCACGCCCTCGGCAACGATGCGCAGCGCGTCGATGTCCAGGCCGCTGTCTGTCTCGTCGAGAATCGCCAGACGCGGCCGCAGGATCGCCATCTGCAGCACCTCGTTGCGCTTCTTCTCGCCGCCCGAGAAGCCGACATTGACGTTGCGCTTCAGCATGTCGTCCGGCATCGACAGCCGCTTCGCCTCCGCGCGTGCCAGCCTGAGGAACTGCACCGCATCGAGCTCGGCTTCCCCCCGCGCGCGCCGGATCGCGTTCAGCGCCGTGCGCAGGAAATTCGCGTTGCCGACGCCGGGCAATTCCACCGGATACTGGAACGCCAGGAACAGCCCGGCCGCAGCGCGTTCCTCCGGCGCCATCGCCAGCAGGTCGTGGCCCTCGAACGTGGCGCTGCCGCCCGTCACCTCGTAGCCGTCGCGGCCGGCGAGCACATAGGACAGCGTCGATTTGCCGGAGCCGTTCGGCCCCATGATCGCATGCACCTCGCCGCTCGGCACCACGAGGTCGATGCCGTGCAGGATCGGCTTGCCGTCAACGGCGGCGGTCAGTCCCTTGATGTCCAGCATCGCCTTCAACCCACCGATCCTTCCAGACTCACCGCCAGCAGCTTCTGTGCCTCCACGGCGAACTCCATAGGCAGTTCCTTCAGGACTTCCTTGCAGAACCCGTTGACGATCAGGTTCACCGCGTCCTCCTCCGAAAGCCCGCGCTGGCGGCAGTAGAACAACTGGTCGTCGGCGATCTTCGACGTGGTTGCCTCGTGCTCCACCTTGGCCGTCGGGTTGCGGCTTTCGATATAGGGCACGGTATGCGCGCCGCAGCGGTCGCCGATCAGCAGGCTGTCGCACTGCGTATGGTTCCGCGCCCCTGCCGCCCTGGGCATGATGCGCACCAGGCCGCGATAGGTGTTGTCCGACCTGCCGGCGCTGATGCCCTTGGAGACGATGGTGCTGCGCGTGTTGCGGCCAAGATGGATCATCTTGGTCCCGGTATCGGCCTGCTGGCGGTTGGTGGTCACGGCCACCGAGTAGAACTCGCCCACGCTGTCGTCGCCCTGCAGGATGCAGCTCGGGTATTTCCAGGTTATCGCCGACCCGGTTTCCACCTGCGTCCAGGAAATCTTGCTGCGCGCGCCGCGGCAGGCGCCGCGTTTGGTAACGAAGTTGTAGATGCCGCCGCGGCCTTCCGCGTCGCCAGGATACCAGTTCTGCACCGTGCTGTACTTGATCTGCGCATCGTCCAGCGCCACCAGCTCGACCACCGCCGCATGCAGTTGGTTCTCGTCGCGCTGCGGCGCCGTGCAGCCTTCCAGGTACGAGACATAGGCGCCGGCGTCGGCGATGATCAGCGTGCGCTCGAACTGGCCGGTGTTGCGCGCATTGATGCGGAAATAGGTGGACAGCTCCATCGGGCAGCGCACGCCGGGCGGCACATAGACGAAGCTGCCGTCGGTGAACACGGCGGAATTCAGTGCGGCATAGAAGTTGTCGGCCTGCGGCACCACGGTGCCGAGGTACTTGCGCACGAGGTCGGGGTGCGCGCGCACCGCCTCGCTGATCGGGCAGAAGATCACGCCGGCCTTGGCCAGCGTGGCGCGGAACGTGGTGGCGACGGAGACGCTGTCGAACACCGCATCCACGGCGACCGGCGCACGCTCCCCCTCCGCCGGCTCGACGCCGGCGAGGATCGCGCGCTCCTTCAGCGGGATGCCCAACTTCTCGTACATCGCCAAAAGCGCGGGATCGACCTCGTCCAGGCTTGCCGGCCCGGCCTTGCGCCTGGGGGCGGCGTAGTAGTGCAGGTCCTGGTAGTCGATCGGCGGATGCTGCACATGCGCCCAGTGCGGCTCCGGCATCCCCTGCCAGGTCGCGAACGCCTTCAGCCGCCACTCCAGCAGCCACTCCGGCTCCTGCTTGTGCGCCGAGATCAGGCGGATCGTGTCGGCAGTGAGGCCCTTCGGCGCCAGTTCCATCTCGATGTCGGTCGAGAAGCCCCACTTGTAGGGATTCTCCGTGGCGGCGTGGACGCTCTGCATCGGGCCGGCAATTTGCGACATGACGACTCCTATTCGGCGGCGGCGGCCGGTGCGGCGAGCGGCACGCGCAGCGCCGGCGGGATGGAGGCGGCGCGCATCTCCGCGAGCGTGATCTTGTCCAGCGCGCTGCGGATCGCTTCGTTCACCAGGTCCCAGCGGCCCTTCACGGCGCACATTCCCTCCACGTCGCACCCCCCGGCGCCGCCATCGACGCAGGCGGTGAGCGCGATCGGGCCGTCCACCGCAGCGATCACGTCGGAGATGGAGATGCCGGCGAGCGGCCGCGCCAGCCGGTAGCCGCCGTGCGCCCCGCGCTGCGACGTGACCACCCCGGCGCCGGTCAGCGACTTCAGCACCTTGGCGACGGTCGGCTCCGGCACCCCGGTCGCGAGCGCGATCCCGGGCGAGGTCTGCACGGCATCGTCCGCGCCCGTTCGCTCGCCGTCGGACAGGCGGATCAGCACGACCACGGCATAGTCGGTGAGCTTGGAAAGCCTGAGCATGGCAACTGCCGCCTCTCGGGACGGATAACCGGACCCAACAGGTCCTGATTGGCCCGACATGGGGCATTCCTTGCGCTAGGTCAAGGCCGCGGACATGGAATCCGCCAGTGTCCGGCGATGTCCCGCCCCCGCGCGTTGCTGCTCGCCGTCCTCCTGCTCGGCCTGGCTGGCGTGGTGCTGGCGGCATCGGGGTACGGCGTCGCAGCGCGGCTCGCCTGGGACGCGGCGGCGCTGCCGATCGCGCTCGACCTGCTGGTGTCCTCGGTCGGCGCGCTGGCCGGCGGGGCGATCGGCGTGGACGTGATCGCGCTGCTCGCGATCGGCGCGGCGCTGGCGATGGGCGAGTCTTTCACGGCCGCCCTGATCGCGCTGATGGTCGCCGGCGGCAACGCGCTGGAGGCATTCGCCGAAGGCCGTGCCCGGCGTGAGATGACGGCGCTGCTCGCCCGCTCTCCCCGCATCGCCCATCGCGCCGATGGCGAGCAGCTGATCGACATCGCCGTCGATGCAATCCGGCCCGGCGACC
>JAJZVE010000122.1 GCA_021845835.1 Pseudomonadota bacterium
CACGCGGCAGGTGCCGAAGATAGGCAACAACCTGCCAAAGCTGCTGATCCGGCATGTTCCAGGCGGGCATGCCGGTGTTCCGGATGCCGTTGCGGATATAGTAAAAGAGTTCGCCATCCGTCAGCGACATAATGCTGATCGCCCGCAGGGCGGGGGGGCGCGGGTACTCGCCGGAACCGATTTCGGTTCGGCCGCTTCCGTCGTAACCGTGGCAGACCTCGCATTTCTGCTTGAATATTTCCCGGCCGGCGGAGACATAAGCGGGATCAGATCCAAGCGGATTGGCACGCACTTTGTCCTGCTGCGGGACGCTGGCGCGCAGCAGCCACGTCGCGATCGCGACTTCCACTGCCGGCGGTTCTCTCCGCGCACTGGAGATTCCGGGAACGACGGACCGATAGAGAAACACCGCCACCACGGCCACGACGACGAAGAACGCAAGCAGCGCACTTGCGATACGCACCTTACGGAACATGGTGGTCAGGCACAGCGGATTTCGAATGGCCGCTCCACATCATTTCCGGCGTACACGCCGGTCGCGCGCGTCCAGTCAATCCGCCGGCCGCAATGACAACGCTCATCGTCAGTCCTTCGCGACATTGACGTGGTTGAGGGCGGCCCGCAGGCCCTTGGCCAGTTGAACCGGATCGTCGTTGGCCCAGAAATGCACGAAGAGCATGCGAGGCTGATCGTTGAGCATATGGTTGTGCAGCGCCGTCACCTCGATGCCGTTCCGGCGCAATGCCTGAAGCACCGGAGTGACCTCGCTGGCCAGCAGGGCGAAATCTCCGGTGATAGCCGCCTTGTCGTTGGCGGTAGGTTGGAAGTTAATGGCGATCGCCGTGCCCATTGCGGGCGGCAACGTCATCCCGCCCTCGCGGATCGTGTCTGCTCTTGCGATCGCGAACTGGTAGACGCCGCTATTTGCTTTGCCCCGATAGCCCAAGACGCTGTCGATCTGTTTGGTGTCGAGAGCGAGCGGCTCGGCGCCCGCCGGTGCGCCAGCAGGGGCGCCGAAGGGGGTCTTGCTCTCCGCTGTCAAGGCTTCCCGGAGCGCCATGGCGAGCGCCACCGGGTCTCCCCGCCCGGCGACATGCATGTAAAAAGTCGGCGGCTGCGCCCGGAGCAGATGATTATGGAGGGCGGTCACAGTGATGCCGTTGGCCAGCAGGCGCGCCATAACCGGATTGACCTCGTCCTCGGTGAGAACGAGGTCTCCCATCACCATTGCGTCCGTGCCCATTGGCCTGAAGGCGAGCCAGCCGCCGAGCGCAAAAGCAGGCTTGATGGCGACACCATCCAGCGTGACGTGCAGATCGGTCCGGGGCAGCCCGTATTTATGCACGTCCCCCGGCTGATCGGCCCCCGCTTTACCAAGAGCCGCATCAACCTTGGCCCAATCGGTGTCAGCGGCCAGTGCCGGTCCGGTGACGGTCAGAAGCGCACCCATGACAGCGCCGACGAGGGCGAGGAGCAGGCCAGATTTCCTTGCGGCCGCGTTCCGCATGGACCGCAGGGCCGGGTGATGGCCGGCGATGCGGCCGTTGTCCGGACGCTGGTGGGTGGCTCCCGTCACGGCATGTCTCCTCCTGATGCCGGGTCCAGCCTATGATGACCAGCATTGAGATACAAGAGTATCTTGTACCCCCTATCATGTGATATGGACATTTCATGAGCAAGGCCGTGACGGAGAGACTCCCGGAGTCCACACCGTGGCTGCTGCTGATCCATCAGCTCCCGGCGAAGCCCGCCTATCTGCGGGTGAAGGTCTGGCGGCGGCTCCAGGCGCTGGGCGCCGTGACCGTGAAGAATTCGGTCTATGCGCTGCCGGCAAGCGAGCAGACGCGCGAAGATTTTGCGTGGGTCCTGAAAGAGATCGGCGAGGGCGGCGGCGAGGGGATGATTTGCGAGGCCCGCATGGTGGACGGTCTCTCCGACCAGGACGTGCGCGACCTCTTCAACACGGCGCGGGATGCCGACTACGAGGTGATTGCGAAGGGCGCGCGGGAGCTGGGCGAAAGGCTGACCGGCGAGACCGAGGCGAGCGCCCGCGCTGACGCGAACGCCAGGCTCGTGCGGCTGAAGGCGGAAGCGGCGCGGGTGATGGAGGTCGATTTCTTCGGCGCGGATGGCCGCGAAGCGGTGGCTGGCCTGCTCGGAGCGCTGGACGCGCAATTGCGGGAGGAGACGGGTGCGGGAGACACGAAGGCAAGCGATAACCAGGACTCTGCCAGCGGCGCCGGCATGAAGAACCGCGTCTGGGTAACGCGCCAAGGGGTGCATGTGGACAGGATCGCCTCGGCCTGGCTCATTCGGCGCTTCATTGATCCCGAGGCCCAGTTCAAGTGCGTCGCCGCCAAGGGCTATGTGCCGGAACCTGGGGAGCTGCGCTTCGACATGTTCGAAGCGGAGTTCACCCACGAAGGCGACCGTTGCACATTCGAGGTGCTGTGTGCGCGGATGGATCTGGCGGACCCGGCCCTCGTGCCGATCGGCGAGATCGTCCATGACATCGACCTGAAGGACGGAAAATTCGGCCGGGAGGAAGCCAGCGGCATCGCGCACCTCCTTGAAGGCATTCGGGCAGCGCACGACGACGAGCATCGGCTGCTGCGCGGCGTAGCGATGTTTGATGATCTCTACGAATACTTCCGCAAGGGGGCTATTCTGCGATGAGCAGCCATTCGGGTATCGTGCTTCAGAGCATGTAGCCGAGATCCGAGGCGCCCGTCGGGTAGGCGAACAGGGTCGTCTTCAGGTTTTCGACGGTCAGGCTGTGCCGGATCGCAAGCGCGAAGACGTTGATGACCTCGTCCGCGTGCGGGCCGACGAGATGGGCGCCCAGGATGCGATCCGTTTCCTCCTCTACAAGGGTCTTGAAGCCATAGACGCGCTCGGCCAGACGCCGGGCGCTGAACCACTCGGGCACTTTCTCTGCTGTCGCGCGCACGCGCAGCCCGCATGCGCGCGCCTCCGCCTCACTCAGTCCAGCCGCGGCGATCGGCGGCACCGTGAAGGAGCGCCCAGCACGCCGCGGTAGTCGGGCCGGTGCCGGTTGCTGTCCAGGAGGTTGCCCGCGATCACTTTGGCATCATGGCTGGAGACCGGAGTCAGCGGCGGCCCGCTGCCTGTGGGATCGCCCGCAGCATAGACGAGTGGGTTCGTCACATTCTGGATGAACTCGTTGAGCGCCAGCCGTCCCTTGGCGCGCTGAATTCCGGCCGCCGGCAGATCGAGTGTGCTTCCAGGTCCAGGGCGCGGCCAGCGGCATGCACGACCGGATCTGCCGCCACGGTCTGCTCACGGCCATCGGCAACGGCATGCACCAGAAGACCGTCAGTGGCTTTCTCGACCCGCTTCACTGCCGCGCCGGTGCGCACGTCGATTCCAAGCGACCGTGCAGCCCGCGTGCCGCATCCGCGCGCTCGCGACCTGCGCCGCCGTGCCGGAACCGATGACGACGAGGTTGTATGCTGCGGTCATGACGCGCCTCCGCCAGGCATGACGGCGCAGCAGCCGAGCTTGCCATTCGCCTGGACAGACGGGCATGGCACGTCACCGTAGGAGCAGAACACGCAGCAGTCGCCTAGCTTCGGCCGGAGTAGCACGCCGCAGCCGGTGCAGTTGTAGAAGAACTGGCAGGCATCGGTCGGCATCGTCTCGGCCTTCGCTGCGCCACAGACCGGGCAGGTGATCGTGGAAACCTGCACGAAACACTGTCGTGCAGGTTCGTTCTGGGCAGGCTGGGTCACTTCAGGATCTCCGAAGGATACCCGGCGTCGGTAGTGGTCCGAACCAAGGCAGCGATGTCGATCTTCGCATCATCGAAAGTGACGGTCGCGGTCTTGTCCGCATAGGAGACCGTCGCGGCAGACACGCCGGGAGCGCCGAGCAGAGCGTGCCGGACGATGTAGGGGCAAGACGCGCAGGTCATATTGAAGACCTTCAATGTCTCCGTCCGCGTGGCC
Organism: Pseudomonadota bacterium; assembly: GCA_021845835.1. The sequence goes on from JAJZVE010000122.1 coordinate 3,969, forward strand.
GCGAACGCCGTGGCGGACAGCACGGATAGGGCGAGGGAGATGGCAATGGATCGCATGGTGGCTTGCTCCTCATGCTCCTGCGACGATGCGGAAGACCCATGGGAACGCCATCCCCGTGATCGCCAGGACGGAAGCGACCCATAGCGCGGCCTTGGTCAAACGGGCTGCTCGGGGATCAGCGCAGGGCGTGCCGGGTCTGCACGCAGCCGTCCGAAGGCGGCGACGAACCCTGAGGACTCCCAACCCGATCATGGCCACCGCCACAGCAAAAAACACCGGCTGGAAGGGTTCCAGCACGGTCAGGTTGCCGATCCAGGCGCGGCCGATGCCAAGCGAGAACAGCGCAAAGGGGATCAGGCAGCAGGAGGACGTCGCCAGGGCCGCAAGCAGGCTGCCCGAGGAGAGCGCGGAATCCGTCGCGCGCCTGAGGCGGCTGCGCTCCGCCGCTGATGCTGCACGGTCGCGCAGGACGGTCTCGCCCATGAGCTCTCTCCTTTGCTCTCCTGCCCGACGAGGCTACAGTCTGTAGCCGCTACAGACGCAAGGGCTTTCTTCGATGTCCTCGGCCGGACCGCGTTCAGGCGCCATCGCGATTGGAGAACTCGCGCAGCGGACCGGCTGCAACATCGAGACCATCCGCTATTATGAGCGGATCGGCCTGCTGCCGATGCCTGGACGGAAGGGACGCTTCCGCCGTTATGGCGGTGAGGACGTGAAGCGGCTGGCCTTCGTGCGCCGGGCGCGCGAGCTTGGCTTCACGCTCAATGAGGTGCGCGCCCTGTTGAGCCTGGCCGCCGGAAATGGCGATGCCTGCGGCGAGGTGCGCGCGATCGCCGCCGCCCATCTGGCCGACGTGCGGGCAAAGATTGCCGATCTTCGGACGATGGAAGGCGTGCTCGCGGATGCGGTGCGACAGTGCGATGCGGGCGAAGCGCCAGGATGCCCCTTGATCGACGTTCTCGCATCGGATCCGCCGCCAGCGGCGCGGTGACGCGCCTGGCGTTCGGCATCGATTATCGGCCTCTCACCGATCGATTTGGAGAGCATCAGGATCTATGGGGTGATCGGATCATACCGCTCCTCGGTGATGGCGCGAGCAAGCGCACATGGACTGGGTGGTGAACAGCACCTCACAGATCCTGATGCTCTCCTAGTTAACGTGACAGTGCCGTCTGGTGGCTTGCCCAGGCCGCGACGGGGTGGTAGCGTCCAGAGAAAGAAATGACGATCAGTATATCTGGAGCAAGGAAATGGGGGCCGTCGCATCCCCACATGCTGACTCTCTAAGCGAGCGGTCAACTGTGGTCAGCAAGGCCGTGGTTCGGGCGGCCGATCTGCTTGGCCTGACTAACGCTGCCCTCGCACGGACGATCGGAGTATCGGAGGCGACCGCCTCCCGCCTCCGGGCCGGGACGTATGCGCTCGAGTCCGGCACCAAGCCCTACGAGCTGTCGCTGCTGGTTATCCGCCTGTTCCGCAGCCTCGACGCCGTGGTAGGCGGGGACGAGGCATCCCTGCGTTCGTGGATGGTGGCTGCGAACCGCGCGCTGGGCGGCGTGCCGCGTGACCAGGTGCAGACCGTGACCGGGCTGGTCGCCGCCGTGGATTATGTGGACGCCGCCCGCGCTCGCGTCTGAAGCGAGGGCCTGGTCGGGCGACCTGTGGCGGGTCGTGGAAAGCCAGTCCCGCGTGGCCACCCTGAAACTGGTCGACACGCTCGACGAGCAGGCCATTCTTGAGGCCGAGCTGGAGGGCAGCAAGCCGCTCATCCCCACCTCCTGCGCAGGTCTCGACTACCTCCTGGCAACGCCCTTCCGGTATGCTCCCTACCGCCACGGCAGCCGGTTCCGCCGTGCCCGCCAGACGGAGGGGTGCTTCTATGCGGCCGAGCGGGTCGAGACCGCGGTGGCCGAAGAGGCCTTCTACCGGCTGCTGTTCTTCCTCGATGCCCCGGCTGCCAGACGCCCGGCGAATGCGCAGGAGCGCAGCGCATTTCGGGTACCGGCCGGAACCGAGCACGCCATCGACCTGACCATACCGCCGCTCGACTGCGATGCAGCGCTCTGGGGTCACCTGACCGACTATGGTCCCTGCCAGGCGCTGGCCGACGCCGCGCGTGCAGCCGGGGTCGAGGCAATTCGCTATCCCTCGGTGCGCGATCCGGGTGGCGGCGCCAACTTCGCCCTGCTCTCGCCGGCGGCCTTCCGGGCGACGCGGCCGGAGCTTTCAGAGACCTGGCACGTCTTTCTGCGCGAGGCTTCGGTGCAGGCAGTTCGGGAGATGCCCCGGCGGATGCTGGAGATTCCCTTTTCTGCCTGGGCGGCGGACCCGCGCGTGCCGGAGCGGTTGCCGCGCTGATCCCGAAAGCCGGGAAAGGCCGAGGGTGGGGATCGTCAGCCGCTCAATTCCGGCCATGGCGATCCGGGAGAAGCGGCCGCTCACGGGATGGCGCAGTTGGCGGAGGCTCGCAGATCCTCGAGATGGTATTCGTAGACGATGGCGATGTCGTCGGCGGAGAGGCCGGGCGAGCGCGTGCAGTAGCGTTGCCAGGCCAGCATGATCGCCGCCGCCTCATTCGAGGTGAGGTGCGCGGGGAGGGCAACCGTCGCTGGGGCGGATAAGGTCGTCGTGCCAGCAAGCGAAGCCGCGTCTGCGAACTCCGGCTGCACCAGCACCGGTTCGATGCCGGCGGTGGCGAGGACGGCGCCGGCCGGGCGGGTGGGCAGAAACGCGACATGCGCCGCGAGCAGCGGGGGCGGTGCGGGCGGTGGTCCCGGCGCGGCGACGGCCGGTTGCGGCGCTGCGGTACTGCCGATGACCGCGTCCCTGAATTGGCCGCAGGCGACGGTGAGGCCGGCGGCGCAGAGGGCAGCGAAGAGCCGGGCAGTGCGATCCATGTCCCCCTCGCGGAGCATCGGCACAATGATAGCCGCCCGGCAGCGCCAGCGGGCACGCGCAGCGCTGGCGATCCTGCGAGGGCATGCGCCCAGGTGTTGTGTTGTTCGGCCGTCCGCAAACCCGCGCGAATCTGCCGGTTAATCCGTTATCCGCGCGGAATGCCGCGCATCTCTGCGAGGCCTGACCAGATGGTCAACATGAACACGCCGCCCGTACGAAAGCGAGGGGCCATCGGCAATCCTGCGCAGGGCAGGATCCCTGCCATTGTAATGCTTTGCCCCCGGCAAACCGGCGCGAAACCGCGAGTTAATTCGTCATCAATTCACAATAACGCGCACATCTGCAAGGCCTGACCGTGCAGCCAGGATGAACACGAATTCAGAACGAAAGCGCGCCAGAACGCCAGAAGAGGCCTCCGAGTCGGCCAGCACTGGCGCGTAAAACGGAGCCGGCGGTTGCTCGAAAGCGAGTGCATTCAACGTTTTGAGTTGGTATCTTAAGACACGAACCGAAGACGCATGCGGTCCAGTCGGGCCACTTGCATCGCTGCGTGACGCGATATTTCCGATCAGAAAGAATGCGGGTTCGGATGTTTCAGTCTCCAAACTTCCACTTGTCATATCGCTTTTTGGTGAATTAGCGTTGCAGCATACGTACGGTGACTGTCACGGACATGGCGCGTCGGGACCGTTGGTGGCGTGTAGTCTGGATGGTGATGTTGGCGATCCCGCTGGCATCGTCTGGAGCTTTTGCGGCGCCACGCGCGGACCTCGCCGGCACGGTATGGGACGCCGCGGCGCGCAGTGCCGACGTTGCCGATCCTCTGCTGCTCTACGCCATCGCCCTGGTGGAGAGCGGCTATCTCGCGGACGGCAACGGCTATCGCCCGTATCCGTGGACCGTCCGGCTGCCGGGCGGGACGGTACTTCCCGGGTCGGAGGCCGAGGCACGGCGCATTGTCCGCGCGCTGCCGCCCGGCACCAACGCCGATATCGGCGTGATGCAGGTGAACCTCGCGGCGCATCACGACATGGTGGTGCATGCCGAGGATCTGGTCGCGCCGGTGCAGAACATCTTCGTCGCTGCACGTATTCTGGCGGAGGCGCTGGACAGTGCGCCGCTCGACCTCGAACTCGGCATCGGACGCTATCATTCGTGGGACGAACAGCGGGCGCGGACCTATGGCAGGCGCGTGCTGGCGCTGTATCTGAGCCTCGCGCGCAGTGCGCAGGGCCGTGACGGCCTTTCAGGGCGTGCGCCATGAAAGTGCGCGTCCTGAACGAGATTTGCCTGGAAGTTCTGCGGTTCGACGTCGGCGAACTGGGGGAGGCGGAGGCGGCACATCACTTCGGCATCGCGTCCAGGACGATGCCGGCCGTTCTCGACGGTCTCGCCGACGCGGAGCGATTGCGGCGCATTGTGGCAGCCCCGTTCGCGCTGTTCGCGCCGGAGGCCGCGGCGATGCGTGAGGCGATCGGACGGGCGCCCTGGACCGGTTCCCGGTCGGGGTATCGCGCGCTGCTGCGCCTCGCACATTTGCTGTTCGTCGAGGCCCTGGGCACGGGCGCGGTGGGCAGGTCGTGCGTGCGGCTCGCGCTGGGTGACGAATTTGCCGCCGTCCAGGCCTTGTCGGTGAGCGGGCGGCTGCAGCTGACCGCGGCGGAAAGTCCCTGGTTCCGGATGCGTCCTGGGATCGTCACCTTGCTCACGTCGCAAGCGGCCGCCGACGGGAGCCATGGTCTGTTCATGGCCGTCGTCTCCCTGGCTGTCGAGAGTGTCGCCGATGTCGGTGCTGAACGAGCCTGAGGCCTATGCACATGCGGTGACGATGCTGAAGCATCGCCTGCAGATCGGGTTCGTGGCGGAGCTCACCAATCTGAGCGTGCGCCGGGTGCGGGATCTGCGGCAGGCGCTGCGGATCGAACCCAGTCAGGGTCGCAAGCGGGGTGCCGACGCGCTGCGCACGGTGCCGCTGCTGCGCCTGCAGACGTGCTTCGTGGCAACGTGCTTTTCGGTCCTGGGCATCCAGAGCCGGTCGCAGCTGATCGCCGAGCGTGGTGCGTCATTCGCGCATTTCCTTGATTTTTACTACGATTCCTGCGTCTGGGCGGCGCTGCGCCCAGGGCACCATCTAAGCGGCGACGAGGTCTATGGGCTGCTGCGACTGCACCTCCGGGACGGGCCGGTGCGGCTGCGCTGTGACGGCTGTGGTTGGCGCGGCGTGGTGCCGGAGGCGCTGCATACGGAGACGACCTGCCCGGCCTGTGCGGTCAGCGGACGCTGGTCGCGGGTGCATGAGCTCGGAAAACCCGGAATTCCTCGCGATTCTGCCAGGCCCTCGCCGGGACGGCAGGTGCGCATGACGGTAGCCTTCTCCGCGGTGACGACCCCGGAGGACGCGCATGAAGGTGATCGCATTGCCGCGCACGGTGGATGAACCACCGTATTTCCTGCTGTGGCGGGTGGACGATTTCGTCCCCCCGGTGCTGTTCCTGGTGATTGGCATGCTGGCCGGCTCGGCGCTTGCTTTCGCGGGCATCGGCATCGCACTGAGCTTGTTCTATCGACGCTACCGCGAGGGACGGCCGGAGTTCTACGTGCTGCATGCGCTCTACTGGAGCGGCCTGTGGCCGGCGCGTGGTCACAGTTTCCCCAACCCCTATTGCCGGGTGTTCGAGCCGTGAGGCTGGAGCGGCTGCTCGCGTCCTGGGAAGGGGCGCGGGCGGCGGCACGCCTGCTGGGCGTGGCAGTGCTTGGCCAGGCGGTGGCGATGATGGTGCTGGCGGCGCTGCTGTTCCGGCAGGAGCGGACGGTGGTGATGGTGCCGCCGGACACATCCTGGCAGGCCTCGGTGAGCCGCAGCAGCGCGGACGCCGGCTACGTGCAGAGCTGGGCGTTCTATCTCGCGACGGTGCTGGGGAATGTCACGCCGGGGAATGCGGCATTCATCAGGCAGTCGCTGGGGCCGCTGCTGTGCCCGGAAGTGTATGGCGACGTGATGGTGGGGATCGAGCATGAGCTCGATCAGATCGCGCGGGAGAGC
>JAJZVE010000123.1 GCA_021845835.1 Pseudomonadota bacterium
GCTGCAGCACCTGCTCGGCGCCCTGCCGGCCGATGCCAGGCCGCTGCCGTCGCTGGACGTGGTGGAAGTGAGCGGCAGCGCCCTGCCCCCGGCGCTGGCGGCGGCAGCGCGGCAGAGGCTTTGTCCAAACATCGTGACCGAGTACGGCTCGACCGAGTGCGGCCTCGTCGCCTCCGCCCCGGTCGCCATGCTCGGCGGCGATCCGCGCGCGGTCGGGTTCCTGCACGCGGATGTCGAGGTCAGGGTGACGGATGACGACGGCCGCGACCTGCCGGCGGGCGCGGAAGGCCTGCTGTGCGTGCGCACCGGCGCCGAGATCGCCGGCTATTTCCGCGACCCGGCCGGCACGGCGGCGGCGTTCCGCGACGGCTGGTACTGCGGCGGCGACATCGGCCGGCTATCTCCCGCGGGCGTGCTCTCGGTCACCGGGCGGCGCGGCGACCTGATCAATGCCGGCGGCGAGAAGATCAGTCCGCACGTCGTCGAGGACGTGCTGCTGACGCTGCCGCAGGTGCGCGAGGCGGCGGCGTTCGGGGTGACGGACCGGATGGGGGTCACGCAGGTCTGGGCCGCCATCGTCGCCGACGGCGCGGTGGCGACCGACCGGCTGTCCAGGCTGTGCGGCGAGACGCTCGGCCTGCACGCGCCGAAATTCATCCTGCAACTGCGCGGACTGCCGCGCAACGGCAACGGCAAGGTGCTGCGCGACGAACTGGCGCGCTACGCCGAGGCGCACCAGCCGTAGCCGCCGGTCAGGACACAGGCGGCACGATCCGCTCCGCTGGCACCGTGCCGCCGCTGAGCAGCGCCGTGATGCACTCCGCCGCCGCCACGCCCATGTTGACCAGCGCGCCCGGCGTGCTGCCGGCCACATGCGGCGTCGCCAGCACGCGCGGGTGATCGCGCAACGGATGGTCGGCCGGCGGCGGCTCGGTCGCGAACACATCAAGCGCGGCGCCGGCCACCTGCCCGCTCTCCAGCGCGGCGAGCAGCGCCACCTCATCGACGATGCCGCCGCGCGCGGCGTTGACCACGAACCCGCCGCGCGGCATCGCCGCCAGCACCGCCGCCCCCACCAGCCCGCGCGTCGCCGCCGTGAGCGGGCAATGCACCGAGAGCACGTCGCTGCCGGCGGCGAGGGCCGCGAGCGACGCGGCGCGGGCGATGCCGGGCAGGCCGCCTTGCGGCAGCGCCGGGTCGGTGCTGGCGACTGTCATGCCGAAGGCGCGCGCCAGCCGCGCCACCTCCCGCCCGATGGCGCCGCAGCCGACCAGCCCGAGCCGCAGCCCGGCCACATCGCGCGCCCCCCTGGCCGGATCGCGCCAGAAGCCGGCGGCGATGGCAGATCCCAGCGGCTTCACGTCCTTCACCAACGCCAGGATCAGCGCCAGCGTGTGCTCGGCGACCGCCTGCGCGTTGGCGCCGGGCGTGTTGGTCACCATCACGCCGCGCGCGGCGGCGGCGGCGAGGTCGACCTCGTCCAGCCCGACGCCGTGCCGCGCGATGATGCGCAGCCGCGGCGAGGCGGCGATGGCTTCGGCGTTGATGTCGCCCTGGCGTGCCAGGATCGCGTCCGCCTGCACGCGCGCGGCCAGTTCGGCGATCGCGGCACCCGACGGATAGGGCGGCAGGTAGTGGATCACGCAGCCGGCCCGCTCCAGGATCGCCACCGCCTCCGGCGCGAGGCGCGGCGATGTCATTACGACATTGAAGCGGTTCACAGCGGGCGGCCGGGAATGGAGCGCGCGCCGTACTGCGCGTCCCAGCCGTCCTGCACCGTCTGCAGCAGCCGCATCGCCGGCAGCACCGATGGGCCGGAGGCGAGCGGCGGCCGGCCGTCGCGCACCGCATCAAGGAAATCCGTGATGATGTGCGCGGCGTTCTCCTGCTCGCTTTCCATCGCCTCCGTGCCGGATTCGGTGCGCAGCGTGCCGGCCAGGATGTCGAAGAAATACGTGTCGCGGTCGGTGACGATCAGCTTGTCGTAGAAGCGGTAGGCGGCGTGGTAGGAGCCGTGGACCAGCAACGTCTGGTCCGCCGCCGTCTCGGCCAGCAGCACGCATTCCATCGGGATTCCGGTCGTCGCGTGCAACGCGCCGAGATGGCTCTGCACACGGCGAACCAGGGGAAAATCGAACAGGAACAGGCCCAGATCGGCGAAGTGGCAGAAATGGTGCCACAGGATGTTATCGGTCCAACTGCGCCGGTAGCCGGTGGCGCCGATGTTGACGAGACGTCTGATGAAGAAGCGGCCGGCGATGTGGCGGATGGTTTCCTCGCCGGCGGCGATGCGGTTGCGCAGGGCCGCGCGCGCGCGGCGGAAGCGCATCGGGTGGCTGAGGCCATACACCTTGCCGCTGCGCGCGCCGGCGGCGACGACGCGCTCGGCGCCGGCGAGGCTCATCGCGATCGGGATCTCGATCAGCGTGTGCTTGCCGGCTTCAAGGCAGGCGATGGCCTGTGCCTCGTGCTGGTCACTCGGGGTTGCCAGGATGACGATGTCGATCGCGGGATCGGCCAGCGCCTCGGCGAGCGACAGCGTCCAGCGCCGGTAGCCGTAGCGCGCGGCGAACGCCGCCGCCGCGTCGGGCCGGCGGCCGACCAGCGTGTGCAGCACGGCACCGTGCTTGCGCAGCGCCTCGGAGTGCCAGGCGCCCATCATGCCGTGGCCGACCATGCAGATGTTCATGTGCAGTTGCCTCCGGCGCCGCTTGGTGGGGCGGGATGCTGACCATGAATTTCCCGGATCGGCAATCCGGTGATCGGGGCGCACCGGCAGCGGCGCGCACCACCCGGTGTTGACGCTTCCCGGATGCGGCCCATAACGTCGGCGCCGCGGCGGCATCGCAAGGCCGGTCACAGTGCAGGTTGTGGGACGGCATGGTGTATCCCGGTGGCTGGCGAGCGGCTTGGACCCTGGGCGTGACCTTGCTGTCGGCCCTTGGCCTGCCTGCCGCAGCCATCAGCGGCACCCCCCTGTCCGATAGCGCACCGGCCGGCGCCACCGTGATCGACGTGCCGTTCGAGAACCCGCGCCGGCCGGCACCGTGATCGCGACGGTCGGGATCGTCGTGATCGTGCGCAATCCGGCCGGCGCCCCGGTGTTCGCCCGCTACGGCGCGGCGCATGCGGCGCAGCCATTCTATTTCAACACCTCGAACGCGCCCGAAGCGAGCACGGAGCTGACCGAGGCGATGCGCCGCGTCGTCACCAACATGATCGACGATCCCGCCTTCCGCCAGGGCGTGCGCGGCGCGCAATAGCCGCGGCCGGCCGCCCCCCTGCGCCAACGTCCCGCGACAACGCTGGCCGCTCTGGCATAATGGCGCGGGCCAGCGCAGGGGGATTTCATGCTGCTCGACGGCAAGGTGACGGTGATCTCGGGGGCAGCGGGGGCGCACGGCATCGGGCTGGCGACCGCGCGGCTGTTCGCCGAGCACGGCGCAAGGGTGGTCGTGCTCGACCTCGACGCCGCGGCAACGCGGGCCGCCGCCGCGTCGCTCGGCGACGGTCATCTGGGGATTGCCTGCGACGTGACCGACCGCGCCGCCTGCGCCCGCGCGGCGGAACAGACGCTGACCGCGTTCGGACATGTCGATGCGCTGGTCAACAACGCCGGCATCGCGCAGCCGCTGGCGCTGATGGATATCACGCCCGAGGCCTGGCAGGCGGTGATCGACGTGAACCTGCGCGGCACGCTGTATCTGAGCCAGGCATTCATTCCGGCGCTGCGGGCGCAGCGGCGCGGCGCGATCGCGTGCGTATCGTCGGTCGCGGCGCAGCGCGGCGGCGGCATCTTCGGCGGGCCGCACTATGCCGCGTCGAAGGCGGGGGTGCTGGGGCTGGCCAAGAGCATGGCGCGCGAACTCGGGCCGGACGGCATCCGCGTCAATTGCGTCACGCCCGGACCGATCCAGACCGACATCTTCGGCGACAGGCTGTCCGCCGCCATGCGGCAGGACCTGGTGAGGGCGATCCCGCTCGGCCGCCTCGGCGAGGCGCGCGACGTGGCGGGCGCGCTGCTGTTCCTCGCCTCCGACCTGTCATGCTTCGTCACCGGCGCGGTGATCGACGTGAACGGCGGCCTGCTGATCCACGGCTGACCGGCCGCCGCGCCCGGACGCCCGTGTTGCCGGGCGGCACCGCGTCTGACACAAACCTGTGCCGTCGCAGCGGGGGGAACATGCCGGCGTCCGACACCCGACTGGAGGACGTGGCGACGGCCGCGCCGGCGCCCGCCTGGACGCGGCGCGCCGATGCGGTGCTGGCCGCGGCCACGGAAGTGCCGGCGGCGCTGCTGGTGCTGGTCGAGATCGCGCTGCTGCTGGCCGGCGTGCTGGCGCGCTACGTGTTCCGCACGCCGCTGGTGTGGTCGGACGAACTGGCCGGCATCCTGTTCCAGTGGCTCGCCATGCTCGGCGCCGCGGTGGCGCTGCGGCGCGACGGGCACATGCGCATGACCGCGCTGGTGTCCCGCGCCTCGCCGCGGTTGCGCCACTTCCTCGACGTGGTGGCGATCGCCGTGCCGCTCGGGTTCCTCGCGCTGATGCTGCTGCCGGGCGCCGCCGCGACCGATGATGCGAGCTATGTCACCACGCCGGCGCTGGAGATTTCCGGCGCCATCGCGGCGGCGGCGTTTCCGGTCGGCGCGGTGCTGATGCTGCTGGCGGCGCTGCTGCGGCTGGCGCAGGTCGGCAGCCCGCTTCTGGTGCTGGCGGCGCTCGCGCTGGTGGCGGCGATCGGCGGCGGCTTCGCGCTCGCCGCGCCGGTGTTCCAGGCGCTCGGCAACCTCGACCTGCTGATCTTCTTCGTCGTGCTGGTCGGCGGGCTGGTGCTGGCCGGCGTGCCGATCGCCTTCGCCTTCGGCCTGTCCACCTACGGCTATCTGGCGCTGGCGACGAGTGTGCCGGACATGGTGCTGGTCGGGCGCATGGGCGAAGGCATGGCGCAGTTGATCCTGCTGGCGGTGCCGCTGTTCGTGATCCTCGGGCTGCTGATGGAGATGACCGGGCTGGCGCGCGCGCTGGTGCTGTTCCTGGCCAGCCTGCTCGGCCATGTGCGCGGCGGGCTGGCCTATGTGCTGATCGCGGCGATGTACCTCGTTTCCGGCATCTCCGGGTCGAAGGCGGCGGACATGGCGGCGGTGGCGCCGGTGCTGTTCCCGGAGATGCAGGCGCGCGGCGCGGCGCCGGGCGAGCTGCTGGCCCTGCTCGCCGCCACCGGCGCGCAGACCGAGACGATCCCGCCCAGCCTGGTGCTGATCACCATCGGCTCCGTCACCGGCGTTTCGATCGCGGCGCTGTTCACCGGCGGGCTGCTGCCCGGCCTGCTGCTGGGGCTGGTGCTGTGCGCGGTGGTGTGGCGCCGGATGCGGCGGATGCCGATGGCGGCAGAGGCACGGCGGGCGCCGTGGCGCACGGTGGGCGCGCGCGGCGTCGCGGCGCTGCCGGGCCTCGCCTTGCCGTTCGTGATCCGCGGCGCCGTCATCAGCGGCGCGGCGACGGCGACCGAGGTGTCCACGATCGGCATCGTTTATGTGACGCTGGCCGGGCTGCTGGTGTATCGCCGCTTCGACTGGCGGCGCGTGCTGCCGATGCTGGTCGAGACGGCGTCGCTCTCCGGCGCCATCCTGCTCATCATCGGGGCGGCGACCGGCATGTCCTGGGCACTGACGCAATCCGGCTTCTCGCAGACGCTGGCAGCGGCGATGGCGGGGTTGCCGGGCGGGCGCGCGGGCTTCCTGGCGGTCTCGGTGCTCGCGTTCATCGTGCTGGGCAGCGTGCTGGAGGGCATTCCGGCGGTGGTGCTGTTCGGGCCGCTGCTGTTCCCGATCGCGCGCAGCATCGGCGTGCATGAGGTGCATTACGCGATGGTGGTAGTGCTGGCGATGGGCGTCGGGCTGTTCGCGCCGCCCTTCGGCGTCGGCTACTACGCCGCCTGCGCGGTCAGCCGCGTGGCGCCCGACGCGGGCTTGCGGCCGATCGTCGGCTACCTGCTGGCGCTGGTCGCGGGTCTCGTGGTGATCGCGGCGGTGCCGTGGATCTCGATCGGGTTCCTGCGCTGAGCAGGCCGCCGTGGGCGGCGATCAGTCCAGCGCGTCGCGCACCTGGCGCTCGTAGTGACGATAGTATTTGTCGGTGACCAGGTCGGTCTTGACCACGACGGCCACGTCCGTGGTGTTGAACTGGTGGTCGATCACCGCGCCGTCACCGACGAAGGCGCCGAGGCGGAGATAGCCCTTGATCAGCGGCGGCAGCGCCGCGGCGGCGCGCCGCGTGTCCAGCGTCGCCGGATCGCGCCGCCGCATCTCGACATAGCGGTGCGGCAGCGCGCGCGGGCGCAGCGCCGGCGGGGCCAGATGATTCTCGTACAGGTAGGTCAGCTCGTCGGCCAGCGCGTCCGGGTCGGTGCCGGGCAGGCTGGCGCAGCCGAACATCAGATCGATGCGATGCAGAAACACATACGCCGCGATGCCGCGCCAGAGCAGCTGCATCACCGCCCGGTTGCGGTAGTGCGCATGGACGCAGGAGCGGCCGAGTTCCAGCACGTGACCGGGAAAGCCGATGATCGGCGTGATGTCGTATTCGTCGGCCGAGTAGAAGCGGCCCATCTTGTCGGCCGCCGACTGGCGGATCAGCCGATAGGTGCCGACGACTCCCTCCGGCCCCGGCCCGATCGCATGGTCCACCACCAGCAGATGGTCGGCGACGGCATCGAACCCGTCGCGGTCGCGCTGCGCCGCCGCCGCCGCGGCGTCCGGCACGGCGCCCATTTCCTGGTAGAATACATTGAAGCGCAAAGCCTGCACCGCGTCGATCTCGGCGGCATGGGTGGCGATGCGCACGCCGAGATTGCCGCCGCGCAGCTCGCCGAAGCCGCTGTCCGAGTCGCCGTTCGGGGGAGGCACCGGGCCGATGGGGATGGTCGCGGTCATCGCCCGGCTCCGAGTCGCGCCGACGCGGCACCAGGCTCATCGCCGGCGCGCGGCGACGCCGGCGCGGCCTGCCGCGCCTCCCGCCGGCGGCCGAACAGCTCCAGCCGGTGCGAAACGAGGTCGAAGCCGAGTCGCGCCGCGATCGCCTGCAGCACGCGCTCATGCTCGGAATCCTCGAACTCGATGACCCGGCCGGTGTCCACGTCGATCAGGTGATGGTGATGGCCGTGCTCGCTGGCTTCATAGCGGGCGCGCCCGCCGCCGAAATCGCGCCGCGCCAGGATACCCCGGTCCTCCAGCAGGCGGACGGTGCGATACACCGTGGCGACGGAAATGCGCCGGTCGAGGGCGCTCGCCCGGCGAAAGAGTTCCTCCACATCGGGATGGTCGGCGGCCTCCGACAGCACGCGCGCGATGACGCGGCGCTGGCCGGTCATCTTGAGGCCACTCTCGACGCACAGACGCTCAATCCGGCTTTCCATCGCTCTCCCAGCGCCCGGCCCGCCAGCCTCCCGGGCCGGCGCCGACCGGGCCGTACCGCTGCCGGACAGCCCAATCCGACCGTCCCGCGACCCAGCTCCTGGCCAAGGTTACAGGCGAGGCAGGCTCAAGAGCAAACGCGGCGGGAGGCAGACCTGCCCCCAGCCAGGCCGCCGGACCGGATGCGGGAGCGGATGGGACCTATTTGCGGTTGCGCGGCTTGGTCCCGAGGCCGATCTTCTTGGCCAGGGAGGAGCGATGGCGGGCGTAGTTGGGCGCCACCATCGGATAGTCGGGGGCGAGACCCCAACGCTCGCGGTACTGCTCGGGCGTCATGTTGTAGGCGGTCTTGAGGTGGCGCTTCAGCATTTTCAGCTTCTTGCCGTCCTCCAGACAGACGATATGGTCGGGAAACACCGACTTCTTGACCGGAACGGCAGGCTGCGGCTTGTCCGGCTGCACAGGTTCCTTGCCGACGCCGGACAGCGTCCGATACACGTCCTGAATCAACGCCGGCAAAGCGTCAGGCGTGACAGAGTTGTTAGATACATGGGCAGAGACAATCTGCGCAGTCAACCCAAGGACGTCCGTCTGTTGCGATTGGTCGGTCATCATGCTCCCTTTCAGACCGCGAGACTTGCCCCATATAGGTGAGGCTCGCCGTGTTTCGCAACGTATATTACGTCCAGAAGCAACAGTCCAGTCATGCCCAAGACGATTCTTTCGCCGCAGCCGCCGGCCGACGCCACCCTGGATATCACTGCGGACGTCTGTCCGATGACCTTCGTCCGCACGCGACTGGCGCTCGACCGCCTGGCGTCCGGGCAGACCTTACTGGTGCGCCTGCGCGGCGAGGAACCGCGGCGCAACGTGCCGGCGAGCGCGGTGGCGCTCGGTCACGCGGTGCTGGCGCAGCAGAGCACGCCCGACGGCGCTACCCTGCTATGGCTGCGCCGCGCCTGAGCGGCCGGGCCAGCACCAGGGCATCGCTGCCGTCCGGGTAGTAGCCGCGGCGCCGGCCGATCTCTCCATAGCCGGCGGCGGCATAGAGGGCGCGCGCGGGCGCGTTCGCGAACGAAACCTCCAGGAACACGACCCGGGCGCCGGCGGCGGCGATATGTTCCTCGGCGGCGGCGAGCAGGGCGCGGCCGAGTCCGGTGCGGCGGCGCGCCGGCACCACCGCCAGCGCGAGGATTTCCGCCTCGTCGGCCGCGAGGCGGCCCAGCGCCATGCCGCCGGCCAGATGCAGCAGCGCGAATCCGCCTGGCAGCGTCAGTTGCGTGGCGATCGCGGCCTCGCCCCAGTGCTCGGCCGGCGGAAAGGCGGCGGCATGGATAGCGGCCAGTGCCGCGGCATGACTTGGCGTGGCAAGAATTAGCGGCATCCGGAACAGGCCAATAACGTTCAGTGCGACTCCGTCGGCAGACGCGCCGCCGGAGGGTCAAGATAGAGCGGCCGGGCGGCGAGCGGCGGCAACTGCCCGAGCAGGCGCCGTTGCGCCGCCCGCGCCACGTCCGCGGCGCGCGGCAGGCGGACGTCGGTCAGCATCACGTCGGCGCCACGGGCAGCGAGCCAGGCCGCCGCCTGCGGCGCCGCGTCGCCGGCCAGCGCCAGCGGGCAGGCCGGCCGCGGCAGCGCCGAAAGTTGCACGGCTGCCGGCGCGCCGTCGGCCGCAAGGAAGATGCGCCCCGCGCGCCGCGAATCGATGGCGACCCAGAGCCGGCGTCCCTCCGGCAGCGCCACCGCCTCGGCCAGCGCCTCGGCGACGGTGACGCCGACCAGCGCCACCCCGGCCGCCGCCGCCACCCCCTGCGCCAGCGCCAGCGCCGCGCGCAGGCCGGTAAAGCTGCCAGGGCCGACGGTCGCCGCGACCGCGTCGAGCGTGGACGCACGCAGCCCCGCTGCCGCCAGACAGGCCGAGGCGAGCGCGGGCAGCAGGGCAGCCTCGCCGGTCCGGCGGTCGCGACGGCATTCCGCGACGATCGTGTCGTCGATCAGCACGGCCGCCGAGCAGCGGGCCAGCGCGGCATCCAGCGCGAGGATTCGCATGGCGCCAATGGAGCGCCGGCAGGCGGCCGGCGCAAGGGCGGTCAGACGATGGCGCAGGCCTCCTCGAAATCGAACCGCGGATTGCGCGGGAAAATGCCGGCGGGATCGCCGTGGCCGAGATTGATCAGGAAGTTCGACTTCCAGCCGTGGCCGCTGAGGAAGGCGGCATCGACCTTGTCGCGGTCGAAGCCGGACATCGGCCCGCAGTCGAG
This sequence comes from Pseudomonadota bacterium, assembly GCA_021845835.1. The sequence goes on from JAJZVE010000123.1 coordinate 9,676, forward strand.
GCCGAGCGCGCGGGCGGCGATGAGGAAATAGGCGCCCTGCAGCGTGCTGTTGCGGAACGCCGTCTCGGCCGCCAGCGCGTCGTTGCCGGCGAACCAGGAGCGCGCATCGGCCTGCGGGAACAGGCGC
>JAJZVE010000124.1 GCA_021845835.1 Pseudomonadota bacterium
GCCTCGACCTACAGGGCCGCCGACACGTCATCAAGAAGACCGGCGGGCGGCCGAACGGGCTCGCTCTTGACGGCGACGGGTGCATCTGGATTGCCGAAGCGATCCTCCGTGCCGTGATCTGCATCGCTCCGGACGGGACCGAGATCGCGCGCATCGAGGGCGACGGCGAGGAGCGCTTCCTGTTCCCCAACGACCTGGCGTTCGGACCCGACGGCCATCTCTACATGACCGATTCCGGGATGGCCGCCAGCGACTTCATCAGCGGCCAGAACTTCGTCGAGAACTTCATGGACCTGCCCTGGGACGGGCGGGTCTACGAGATCGACCCAAAGGCCGGGAGGGCGGTGCGCAAGATCGATAGCGGCATCCGCTTCACCAACGGGATCGCGTTCGACGCCGCCAACCATCTCTATGCCAATGCATCCTTCACGGGCGAGGTCTATCGCTACGACGTGTTCGGCGCCGCCACGCCGCAGCGGGAGCTGTTCGGCAACGTGCTGCAGGCGGATGACCGGCCCATCTTCAAGGGACCGGACGGCATGAAATTCGGGACGGACGGACAACTCTATTGTACCGTCTACAACCAGCGCAATGTCACCGTGCTCGACCGAAACGGCAAGGTGGCGGATCGGCTGATGCTGGACGGCGAGCAGCCGACCAATCTCGCCTTCTCGGTCGACGGGACGAAGCTGCTGGTGACCGAGGTGTCCAAGGGCCAGGTCGAAGCCTTGCCGGCGCCCTGCGCGGGGCTGGCACTGCATTATCCGAAGGTGGGGCTTCGGTGACGGATTGACCGGGCGTATCGCCTCCGTCCCACCGCGCCCGCTGCAACGGTGTTCTTGCTCAGGTCCAGCTCGCGCCCGATCAGCCGATAACTCCAACCCTGATCGGCGAGGGCCAGCACCTTCGGTGCCAGACAATCGGAGGGCCGACCACGCTAGGCAGGTCGCACTGTCCTGCCCGCCGCTGAAAAGCACCGGCGCGCTGTCGGATCCTTCGTTCATCAGGCGCTTCCCTTCGGGTGGCACGCTCCGCGGGGGCCCCGGACCGAATCAATGGCTGCGGTGGTCGAGCCCGATATCGAGCACCGGCGCGCTGTGCGTCAGCCAGCCGATGGAGATCAGGTCGACGCCCGCCGCCGCGATAGCCGGCGCGGTCGCCGGGGTGATCCGACCGGAGGCCTCCGTAATGGCTCTACCGGCGACCCTTGCGACGCCGCGGGTCAGCACTTCAGGCGTCATGTTGTCAAGCAGGATGGCATCCACGCCGATCGCCAACGCCTCATCGAGCTGATCCAGGCTGTCCACCTCGACCTCGATCTTGACAAGATGGCCGACCGCGTTGCGCGCTCGCTTCACGGCCGGGGCGATGCCCCCCGCGATTGCGACGTGGTTGTCCTTGATCAGCACGGCGTCGTCCAGGCCGAAGCGGTGATTGCTGCCACCGCCGGCGCGCACGGCGTGTTTCTCCACCGCGCGCAGGCCCGGCGTTGTCTTGCGCGTGCAGACGATCCGGGACTTGTGGCCGCGCACCGCGTTGACGACCGAAGCCGTCGCGGTCGCGATCCCGCTGAGATGGCAGAGGAAGTTCAGTGCCGTCCGCTCCGCCGTCAGCATCCCGCGCGCGGCGCCGCGCACCGTGGCGATGACGTCGCCGGGCGATACCTCACTGCCGTCTGGCCGACCCATTGCGATCTCGATGGCAGGTTCGATCAGCTGGAACGCCAGCACCGCCAGGTCGAGGCCGGCGACGACACCCGCCTGGCGCGCCACCAGCGCGGTTTCCGCGCGCGCGGCGGCCGGGACGATGGCATCTGTGGTCAGGTCTCCGGCACGGCCCAGGTCTTCCAGCAAGGCAGCCCGGACCAGGGGCTCCAGCATCACGCGCGGGAGCGGGGAGAGCGTCATGTCGTCGAGCCTTTCAGGATATGGAGGCGGCAGCGGGTGCGATCTCACGGGCCGCCCGCAATGCGTCGTCGAGGCACAGGGTTCGGCTCTGCGCCTGGGCGTCGTCGTGATCGGGGAAGTCCGTGCGGCAATGCGCGCCGCGGCTCTCGCGCCGGCGCAGCGCCGCAAGCACGATCATCAACCCGACCGAAGCGGGATCGGCGGCCGCGCCGCCGGAGAGCGCCAGAGGGAGCAGCGCGGCCACCGCTTCCGCCAGCGTCTCACGGCTGCGTAGCACGCCTGCGGCGCGCGAAAGGATTGGGCGCACGGGCGCAGGATCGGCGGCCGGCGGTAGCATCATCGCCGGTGGGCGCCGGACGCGCGTGGGCGCAATGCCGGCCACATCCTCGGCGACCCAGCCCGCGCACACCGCCGCCTCCAGCAGGGAGTTGCTGGCCAGACGGTTTGCGCCGTGCATCCTGGTGCACGCCGCCTCGCCGCACGCCCACAGGCCGGCCACGGTGCTACGTCCTGCCGCGTCCACGGCGATGCCGCCCATGTGGTAGTGCGCCGCAGGTCGAACCGGGATGGGTTGTTCCGCGGGATCAAGGCCGGCGGCGCGGCAAAGGGCGGCGATCTTGGGGAAGTGCCTAGCGAACCGGCTTCCCAGCGCCTTTCGCGCGTCCAGGAAGACCCAATGCCCGTCGGCGAGATACCGCCAGACGGCTCGCGCGACGACATCGCGCGGCGCCAGTTCCGCCCCCGGCATGTCTTCCATGAAGCGCCGACCCGTCTCGTCAATCAGCACCGCGCCTTCGCCCCGCACGGCTTCGCTGACCAATCCCAGCGGGTAGGTGTTGCCGTCGAGCGCGGTTGGGTGGAACTGGACGAATTCCATGTCACGCAGCGCGGCGCCGGCCCGCGCGGCGAGCGCCAGGCCCTGGCCGAAGGAACCGGTCGGGTTCGTGGTGTGCAGGAACAAGCCGCCGGCGCCGCCGGTCGCGATCACCACGCGGTCGGTCGACAGCAGCCTCGTCCCGCTCTGGCCGTTGGCGAGCACGCCGGCGACGGCGTTGTCCTGCACCAGCAGCCGCCGTGCCTCGACCCCCGCAAGGACCGTGATCGATGGCGTCGCGCGCACCACTTCCGTCACCGCGCGCAGGATTTCCCACCCGGTGCCATCGCCCGCGGCGTGGACGATGCGCCGCCTTCCATGCGCCGCCTCGCGGCCGAGGCGCAGCGCGCCATCCGCCCCGCGGTCGAAGCGTGCGCCCAGCCGTATCAGACGCTCGACCGTTTCGGCGCCCGCATGCACGATCCGGCTCACAACCTCAGCGTCGCAAAGTCCGTCGCCGGCCGTCAGCGTGTCGGCCAGATGCAGCGCCGGGTCGTCATCCGGTCCGACCGCCGCCGCGATCCCGCCCTGCGCCCAGGCACTCGATGCCTCCATTCCGACGGGAGCCTTGGACAGGACCACCACCGGCTCGGGTGACAGGCGCAGAGCCGTCATCAGGCCGGCCAGGCCGGCGCCGATGATGACCGGTCGCCCCCCAATGTCATGCAGTGCCGTCGTTCCGCCGGCAGTCCCCATCGTCACCGCACCGCGAGCATCCGCTCGACCGCAAGGCGCGCGCGCGCGGCCACCGCGGGATCGATCGTCATTTCATGGCGCATGACCTCCAGGGCCCGGCGAATGTTCGCCAGCTTGATGCGCTTCATGTGCGGGCAGAGATTGCAGGGGCGAACGAACTGAACCTCTGGGTGCTGGACGGCGACGTTGTCGCTCATCGAGCATTCCGTCAGCAGCAATGCGCGTGCCGGCCGGTGGCGGGCAACGTAGTCCGACATCGCGGCCGTTGATCCGGCGAAATCCGCCTCGGCCACCACGTCCGGCGGGCATTCGGGATGGGCGAGCACGACGACGCCTGGGTGTCCCTCGCGCACCTGCCGAACATCCGCCGCCGTGAACCGCTCGTGCACTTCACAGTGGCCGTTCCAGGCGATGATCCGAACCGCGGGTTCGGCGGCAACGTTGCGGGCCAGATACTCGTCCGGCACCATGATCACCTGCTCGGCGTCGAGCGACTCGACCACAGCGCGGGCATTGCCCGAGGTGCAACAGATGTCGGATTCCGCCTTCACGGCGGCTGAGGTGTTTACGTAGGTCACGATCGGAATGCCGGGATGGCGCTGGCGCAGCAGCCGGACGTCCTCGGCCGTGATCGAGTCGGCGAGCGAGCAGCCGGCGCCCAGGTCCGGCATGAGCACGGTCTTGCCCGGATTCAGCAGCTTCGCCGTCTCGGCCATGAAATGCACGCCGGCCAGCACGATCACGTCGGCGTCCACTTCCATGGCCGTGCGCGCGAGCGCCAGGCTGTCGCCGACGATGTCGGCGACGCAGTGGAAGATTTCCGGCGTCTGGTAGTTGTGCGCGAGGGTCACGGCGTTGCGCCGGCGCTTCAGGACCAGGATGGCGTCGATGTCCTCGGCGAAAGCGTTCCACTCGAACGGCGGGATGACGTGCTTGACCCGGTCGTAGAGGGGCGCCGTGCGGGCGAGGGGGGTGGCAGATGCGACATATTATACTCACCACGAGCATTGCTGCAACATATGCTGGCCATGAGCATAAGAGCTGTCAAGCGCGGATCAGTGGCAGCTTCGTCCCCCTGACGGCACGCTCGGCCAGCACCTCGCGCCTGAAGCGGAAGAGCTTGGCTGGCCGCCCCCCGGTGTCGGCCGTCATCTCGCCGGTCTCCTCCACCAGTTCCTGCTGCTCGATCAGCCGCCGAAAATTCTGCTTGTGGACAGGGCGACCGGCGATACCCTCGACGCTGCGTTGCAGCTGCAGCAGCGTGAAGGCCGCCGGCATCAGCTCGAAGACGACGGGGCGGTATTTGATTTTCGCCCGCAGCCGGGCGATCCCAGTGGCCAGGATGCGGCGATGGTCCAGGACCATGGGCCAGCCCCCTGGGGCGGCCTGGCCCAGCGAACGCTCTGGCGTCGCCGCAGGGCGGTCCCGCAGCGCTTCCGGCACGAGGACGGCCTCGTAGAGCAGCTCATAGCGCTGCAGGATAAGCTCCTCGTTCCAGGCATGGCGGTCCAGGCCGAAGGTGATAGCGACGCGCTGACGGCGCTCGCTGCGGGAAGCCGGATTGGGCGCCGACCCGACCCAGTCCCGAAGTTGGGGCTCGATGATCTCGGCAATGGCGTCGGGCAGACCGGATCGGTGGTCTTCCCACGGAAAATAGCCATACCAGTCCCGCCACCGGGCTTCGTAGGCGCCTGACGCTTCCATCTCGCGGGTCAGGCCGAGATAGCTGATCGAAATCGCTCGTTGCGCGCCGTCGTCCCTGGCCCGGTCTCGGTCCGCGAAGGTGTAAAGCTGTTCAACATAGCCCGGCGGGTGATGGGTCTGTTCCTCGACCCAGGCTCGCAGGCCCGATTGTAGGGATCGGTGGCCGAGTTCAAACGGGCCGGAGGGCAGGGCGTCTCCATCCTGGATCGTAAGGACACGCGGCTGGCCTGCGGTCACGGCCACAAGGACCGCGATCAACTCGGCCGAGACAGCATGCACGGCGGCACTCATCTCGCGGCGGCCGCCTTGCCGGTGCTTCTGCCTGCCGTCCTGCCTCCCGGATACGGCAGCGACGTTAACATCCGATCAAACCACCATCACTCGGCGCATAAAATCCGCAATCCGATCTGGTTTCGTGCTGAGCGGCCGACCGTCTAATGACACGAGCGAGCGTAGCCCCAGGCTGCTGCTCAGAAAGCTGGCGTCTGCGGCAAAAATGTCTCCAACGAACAGCGGTGCCTCCGTGGCACCGCATCGTTCGATCAGCATCTCGCGCATGATGCCGGGCAAGGCGCCGTGGGCAAGAGGCGGCGTGAGCAGAGCATTGCCCCGAAGCACAAAGACATTGGCGGCGCTCGCCTCCGCGAGCCGGCCATGGGTATTGAGCAGCAGCGCCTCGTCGGCATTCCGCGCCGCCGCTTCCTGCCGCGCCAGCACGCTGTCCAGAAAATTGAGCGACTTGATTCGGGACAACGGTGACATTTCGTTCCGTCGCGTCACGGTGCAGGTGATTGCGCTGGCTGGACCCGCCGGAGGGGGCAGTGGCATAGGCGCTAAAATAGGGCTTGACCCGACGCGAATCGGTTTGATTCTGAGGGTAGATGCATGACGCAGCATCTGTCCTGACCGACCAGTTCTCCGACCTGCTGGCGCGACTTCCGTCGGACCTCGACCTTGATCGTCTGGCGCTGGAGACGAAGGCGATCCAGCGCAAGCGTGAGGTTGTCGATGGTGCGAGCCTGTTGCGGATCGCGCTTGCGCGCGGTCCGGGTGGACTGTCGTTGCGCCAGACTTCGGCCTGGGCGTCGATGCTTGGGGTCGTCGAACTCGGCAACCCAGCCGTCAAATACCGGCTGGACCAGGCGACGGCGTTTCTCGCGGCCCTGGTGGAACGCCTGCTGGCGGCGAAAGCCCCTGGCGCGGAGTTGCGGTGGCCCGGTCGTATCTTGCGCCTCGCCGACGGCACCTGCGTGAGCAAACCCGGCAGCGCCGGCACCGACTGGCGCGTCCACGGCGTGTTCGATCTCGGACGCGGCGGGTTCGCGCATCTTGAACTGACCGACCAGCATGGCGCCGAAGCGCTGGAGCGTGGCGCCCCGTGCCCAGGTGAAATCCGCATCGGCGATCGCAATTACGCCCGCGCCTCGGTGCTGCGGCGCTTCCGCGCGCAGAGCGGCGGGCGTGCCGACTTCATCGTGCGGCTGGGCCGGAACGCGCTGCACCTGACCAACCCGGCGGGCAAGTCGTTTGATCTGATCGGCTATCTGCAATGTCTGCCGCCCGGTTCGAGCCCGCATGAGGTGAACCTGCGCGCACCGGTCGGCCGCGATGAGCCCGCGTTGGCGGTGCGGCTGATCGTGCAGCGCAAGACCCCCGAGGCGGCCGAAGCCACACGGTCGGCGCTGCGCCGCGCCGCCGCCAACAAGGGCAAGGCCCGCGACCGGCGCAGCCTGATCGCGGCGGAATTCATGATCATGGCGACATCCCTGCCCAAGAGCGGATACAGTGCGAAGGCGGTCCTCGCGGTCTACCGGCTGCGCTGGCAAATCGAACTCGCGTTCAAGCGCCTGAAGTCGCTGCTGCATATCGACCGGATCCCAACATGGACCGAACGCGGATCGCGAAGTTGGCTGTATGCCCACCTCATTCTGGCCTTGCTGTGTAACGACCTCAGCCAGGATATCCTGGAATCTTCCCCCTGAGGAATTGCTCGACGCGGCCTACGTCCCGTCCCTCTGGGCCGTGCAGAAGACCGTGCTGATGGTGCTGCTTGCCATCATCTTCGGTCCAATCTCCCTCGCCAACATCCTGGCAGCACCAGCAATCGTTCATCGCCACCTGGCCAACGCACCGCGAAAACGAAAGCCCGCTATCCGATATCCGGTCCACGACTTATTTTAGCGCGTATGGGGGGCAGTGGCCCCGACGTGATTAGTACGGTCGGAGTCTGCGCGGAGGGCGGCAGCACTCCGCGCGGTCCCGGGCCCCGCGAGACGGTAAGGCGGACTGCGGCGCTCTCGAGGGCGTTTGCCTGCACCGCGAGCGCGATGGCGCCGCCAAGATCGGCATCGTCCAGTGTCAGCGGCAAGGCCAGCGCGGCCAGACCAGCGCGCAGGCGCCGCAGGTGCCGATCCAGGTGCCGGGCCCGTCCGTCCGCCACACGGATTGTCTCGAACACGCCGTCTCCGAGCGTGAATCCCCGGTCGGTCGGCGCTATGCGCGCCACTTCAGCAGGCAGGATTTCGCCGTTGAGCCAGACCTTCATGACCAGAACTCTGACAAGGGCATGCCAAGGGCGTGGAGCAGAGGACAAACCTTGACCAACTGCTCCTCGTACTCGCCAGCCGGATCAGAATCCGCGACGATGCCGCCCCCGGCCTGTGCCACCAATAGCTCGGGCGTGATAACGACCGTGCGGATAACAATGCTGCTGTCCATCGTGCCGTCGAAGCCGATCCAGGCGATTGTGCCGCAATAGGGGCCGCGGCGCGCGACCCCCAGCTCATCAATGATCTCCATGGCGCGCACCTTTGGCGCCCCTGTGACCGATCCCCCGGGAAACGTCGCACCCAGCAAGTCCACCGGACCCAGGCCGGGACGCAGCCGGCCCTCAACGGCAGAGACCAGGTGATGCACGGAGGCGAAGCTCTCGATTTCGAAGAGCGACGGTACGGTGACGCTGCCGATCTCCGCTACCCGGCCGATGTCATTACGCATCAGGTCAACAATCATGAGGTTCTCGGCGCGGTCTTTTTCGCTCGCGGCGAGATCATGCCGGGCAGCTGCGTCGGCCTCAGGGTCGGGATGCCGCGGTCGGGTGCCCTTGATTGGGCGGGTCTCGACGCGGCCCGAAGTATCGAGCTGCAGGAAGCGCTCGGGCGAGGCGCTCGCGAGCGCAAGCCGGGGACCACATCCGAGAAAGGCGGCGAAGGGTGCGGGCTTCAGTGCGCGCAGCCGCATGTAGAGGTCTGCGGCACGCCGGGCGGGCGGCCGGGGCGTCAGATAGCGCATGGTGAAGTTGGCCTGGAAAATGTCGCCGGTGCGGATGTAGTCGAGCACGTGCGCGACCCGGCTTTCATATTCGGGTCGGGTCAGCTCCGGCCGCCACACCGTCTTGACTGGCTTGCCGCCGCCGATCAACGAAACGGCGGTCACGGTTTTCAGACGGCGCAGCACGGCATCCGCCCGTGCCGTTGCCCGGCGGCGACGTGCCGTGGGGTCGGTCTCGGGAAAACCGGACGAGATCAGCCAGCAGCGCCGCGCAATTCCGTCGAACGCAAGTACGACGTCATAAAAGGCCACTGCGATATCCGGGATGCCCAGATCGTCCGCGTGACGCTGAGGCAAGTGCTCCAAGTGCCGGCCCAGCTCGTAACCCAGGAAACCCACCGCACCTCCCGCGAAAGGGACCGGCGCCTGCCCGGGTTCCAACCGCCAGCGCGCCAGTTCGCGCTGCAGCGCGCGGAAAGGATCTCCTTCGACGGCGGCTTCGTTCACTGTGACGCGGTTCCCCTTTGCCTGCAGCACCTGAAACGGCCTGACGCACAAATAGCTGTAACGGCTGCGTGAGTCAGTTGCCGCTGCGCTGTCCAGCCAAGCCACGTAGGGGTCGTCCGACCAGACCGCGAACACCTCCGCCGGGTCGCCCCAGGCGATCTCTTGGATATGGATCATTGCGCCGTCTTGAACGCGTGTCGCCGGGTCAGGAGGGCGAGCACGTCAGGGACTGGGATACTTGCGCCCGGCGATGCTCGCGCGCGGATCACGGCGGGTTGTAGAATTCATGCCGTGGCAAGACAACCATGCCAGGAGTTGGGGTGCGCATTTTCATCTGTGAATACGTGACCGGCGGCGGCTTCGCCGACGCGCCAGTGCCATGGGACCTGCAACGTGAGGGCGAAATCATGCTTCGCGCCCTGGTGCGCGACCTTGCCGCGATCGGTGGTGTGACGCTTCTGGTTGCCCGCGACGCACGGCTGCTCTCGCCCGGGCTGCCAGGCACGCCGGTGCGGGTCGCAAAGGGCGACGATTGCTGGCAGGTATGGGCGGAAGCGATCAGCGCAGCAGACGCCGTCTGGCCGGTGGCACCTGAGACGGGCGGCCTGCTGCAGCGGCTCAGCCAACTCGCAATCGACTCCGGCAAGACCCTGCTGGGTTGCCGGCCGGAAGCGGTCCGCCTATGCGGCAACAAGCTGGAAACGGCGGCCCATCTGGCAGGGCACGGGATCGCTGTGGTACCCACGCAGCCACTGACAGCGAACGTGGTCAGAAATCTACCGGACGCGGTCGGCGGCTGGGTGGTCAAGCCGAATGACGGAGCCGGAGCCGC